>JBLNCO010000304.1:0-3572 GCA_050260715.1 Hyphomicrobiales bacterium
CTCGCCGGTCGCGAGATCGGCGCTTTGCAGCGCCGCGTGGACGGCGCGTCCGATGCTCGTGGCAGCGCGGCCGCGGCGCCAGGGCTTCGCCGCCTCGCCCGGCTCCTCGTCTTCGGGCGCATGGGCGATGCTGGTCGCAGCGTGCGCGGGCGGCTGCCCCGCCGCCGCAAGCAGCGCTGCCCGGCGGGCCGTCCACTCCTCCTCGGAGGAACCGTCGTCGGCGGGGAGCACTCGCGCAGGTGCGGGGTCCGCGCGCTCGCCGCCCATCTCGGCGAACGGCCGCCAGAGCTCGGGGAACTGCTGGCATGTTTCGTCGAGCATCTTCGCCTGCGAGTCCTTCGCCGCCGGGTGATGGACGCTCACGAGGAGATGGTCGCGGGCGCGGGTCGCGGCCACGTACAGCAGGCGCACCATTTCGAACCCGGCGGTCTCCTTCTCCTCCTGGTGGAGGTCCACATAGCCGTCGGTTTCTAAGGACGCACGGTCCCGGCCGGTGCGGACCTCGGGGAGGCCCTCGCTGCGCCAGAGCACCGGTTCCTTTCGCGTGCGTGGCGCCGTATTGAGCCCGGCGAGGATGACGATCGGGAACTCCAGCCCCTTCGAGGCGTGCATGGTCGTGATGCGCAGCGCGTCGTCGTCTTCCTGAGCGACGACCGTATCGACCACCGCCACGTCTTCTTCCGCCTGCATCCGCAGCCAGGCGACGAATTCGCGGAGCATGGTGCCGCCTTCGGCCGCGAACCCACGCGCCTGTTCGAGCACGAAGCGGAGGCGCTGCCAGCGCTCCCGGGGCCGCCGGAAGGCGTATCCGAGCTCGAACATCTTGCGCTCGCGGATCACCCGTTCGACGAGTTCGTTCAGCCCGAGCCACCAGCGCTGCTTGTGGAGCGCACGCAGGGCGGACATCGCGAGTGCAACCGGGTGGTCCGGCGCGATGCCCGGCGGCGGCTCGCGGCGGTAGTCCCACTGGCCGTGCGCCTGCTTCCAGGCGTAGAGGTCGTCGTCGCCGCAGGCGAAGGCGGGCGAGCGCAACGCCGCCACCAGCGACACCTCGTCGGTCGGGTCGTCGATGGCGGCAAGGATGTTGGTGATTTCGCGGACCTCCTGCGTCTCGTAGAGCAGCGAGCGGCTCTCGACGCGGTAGGGCAGGTTCGCGTCCTCGAAGGCCCGTTCGAGCCACGGGAGCACCGTGCGCGTGGGCAGGAGGACCGTGATGTCCTCGTAGCGGGCGGGCCGCTGCTCGTGCGTGACCGGGTCTTCGATCATCCAGCCCTCGGCCTTGATTGCGCGCACGGCCCGCACGATGTCCTCGGCTTCGACGCGGCGCACGGGGTCGACGGTACCCGCTTCGTGCGGTTCGCCGATGAGGTGCACCGGCAACGCCGCCTGGATCGACTGCCGCGAGGCCTCGAGCCGCACGTATGGCGGCTGCCGGTCGCCGTTCCCGTCTTCGATTAGCCGCCCGAAGAGCGCGTTCACGAAGCGGATGATCGCGGGGACGCTGCGGAAGTTCTGGCGCAGGTCGAGCGTTTCGCCACCGAAGACCGCACGCGCCCGCGCGTAGAGCGCGATGTCCGCGCCCCGGAAGTGGTAGATGGCCTGCTTCGGGTCGCCCACGAAGAAGAGCCGCCCGGGCTCGACCGGGAGCTCGTCCCAGCGGCGCTCGCCGATGTCCGCGAGGGGCGTCGCGAGCAGGGCAGCGATTTCGAGCTGGATGGGGTCGGTATCCTGGAACTCGTCGATGAGGAGCCGCTGGAAGCGGGCGGAGAGGGCGGCACGAGCTTCGGCGTTGCTGCGCAACAGGTCGCGCGCGAGCACGAGCAGGTCGTGGAATTCGAGCGTTCCCCGGCGGCGGCGCTCCTCGGCCCAGTCCAGCACGAAGGTGCGCAGCCGTTCGAGCAACGGCAGGAGCGCCGCCCGCGCGTACTCCTCGCGGCACTCCTGGCGGAGCGCTTCCGCGTCCTTCAGCGCGTCGCGGACCTCCTGCGCCCCGGCGCCGCCCCAGTTCGCCGTTCGGCCGTACTTCGAAGAGAGCCGCCGCGGGTCGCGCAGCACGCGGATGATCGCCTCGTCGTCGCCCTCCGCTTCGCGCAGCCGTTCGGCGACTTCACCCGCGCGTTCGACGAACGGGAGCAGCAGGTCGCTCGCGTCGATGCAGCAGTCGGCATAATCCGCGGCCTCTTCCAGCGCCGCAATCAACTCATTCAGGTCCGGGGGATCGGCCGTGGGGAACGGCTGGTCCCGAAGCTGGTGGTAGTGCTCATGGAACTCGCGCGCCAGGTCGTGCAGGTCGCTGATTTCGAGGCCGAGCTGCATCGCGCGGACGATGGGCAGGCCGTGGCTGTCATCGGCGAGGAGCTCGTCGAGCAGCAGCTGCCACTGCTCCTCGAAGGCGATCCGCGCCCGCACGGGCTCGATGATTTCGATGCGCGGCGGGAGGCCGGCTTCGAGCGGGTAGAGCGCTAGGATGCGCTGGGCGAAGCCGTGGAGCGTCTGGACCGCGGCGGCGTCGAGCTGGTGAAGCGCGGCCTCGAAGCGCGCAGCCTCCACGCCCCCGGGAGCCGCCTCGCGCAGGGCATCTTCGAGCCGCAGGCGAATGCGGTCCCGCAGTTCGGCGGCCGCCGCCTCGGTGAAGGTGATCGCCGCAATGTGATGCAGTTCGATGCCGCTCGCGACGAGCCGCGCGATGCGCTCCACGAGCGCGGTCGTCTTGCCGGTACCGGCCCCCGCTTCGACGAACAGCGTGGCCCCGAGCTCCGACGCAATCCGGTCCCGTTCGGGCTGGTCGGCGGGCACGAAGTCAGGCATCGGGCGTCTCCTGGCCGTGCAGCGCGAGGTACGGCGCCGCCTCGGGCGACATCTGCTTCTTTTCCCACTGGCGCGCGCGCTCCGACTGGCAGAGGTCGCGGTAGGCGCAGAAGTTGCAATTCCCGTAGCCCTTCTCGCGGTTGTCGCCCGGGTTCGCGGGGAATACGCCCCCGCCGATGCCATCGAGCAGGTGGCCGATCGCATCGCGGAAGCGGGCGTCGTGCTCCGGCGTGTAGGCGTAGCCGTAGCGCTTGAAGTCCTCGCGCTCATCGACGAACCAGTAGTGCGCTTCGACCGGCGCTTCGGGCGAGCCAAGCGCAACGCGGGCTGCCAGCGCGTAGATGGGGAGCTGCAGGTGCAGGCCCTCGTCGACCGTCGTCTGCGCGAGCTTGCGATAGCCTGCGGCGCTGCCGCTCTTGTAGTCGTATACCGCGAGCCGCGGGCCGGGCGCCGCGTCGACGCGGTCGACTCGCCCCCGGAAGGCGACCGAGCGGCCATCATCGAGTTCCACGAGCACCGGCGGGTAGGCGTCCGCGCCGCTCGTGCCGAAGGCGAGCTCGGCCGCCGCGAACGCGTACCCCGACTCGGCGCGCGCATCGAGCTCGGATTCGAGGAAGAGCTCGAGGTCGCGGGCGAGCCGGCGCCGTTCGACATCCCAGAGCAGCGGCTTACCCGAAAGCCCGGCCTCGTGCGCGCGGTCGCACACCTCGTCCGTCAGTTCGCGCAGCAGCGCCCGCTCGGCTTCGGACCAGGGCGCGAGGGGG
>JBLNCO010000305.1:0-6714 GCA_050260715.1 Hyphomicrobiales bacterium
AGTCTCCTCAAACGTCCAATCGTGAATCTGAAGGGTACGATGGCCCGCTCTTCCACGCCAATGGCGCGTCAATCGCGCCATGCGGCCACGTAATGCGCGTAGTGTTCCATGACAAACACGACATAATGGTTGGTCTCCGAGATCTCCACCGCCTCCACAAAGTCCGCCGGGCTGCTCCCGGGCGCGGCCTCGCTCCAGCGCTCGGCGTTGCCGGGGCCCGCGTTGTAGGCGGCGAGCGCCGCGTACGGGTTGCCGAAGCGCCGCAGCTGCCCGGCGATGTAGTACCCGCCGAAGCGGATGCTCACCGCAGGCCGGAAGAGGTCCTCCGGGCGGAAGCCGGGATAGCGCAGCGCGTCCGCGATCGCGCTCCCGGTCACGGGGATGACCTGCGTGAGCCCCAGGGCGCCGGCGTGCGACCCCGCGTTCGCGTCCCAGAAGCTCTCCTGGCGGATGAGCGATGCGAGGAACAGGGGATCGATATCGTTCTCGCGCGCCACCTGGTCGAGCAGGTTGCGATAGGCGAGCGGGTAGGCGAGGCGCAGGAGTGCCCTCGGGACGTCATCGGACTGTGCGCCCACGGCAACCCGCAGCTTCACCGCGAGCTGGGCCGTGACGTCCGGCAGTCCGAGCGAGTCGGCTTCCTTCAACGTGGCCAGCAGCTTCCACGGGTCGTCGAGGCCGGGCACGTTCATCAGCTCGTCGGCGGCTTCATCGTGCAGCCCGAGGTCGAGGAGGTCCTTCGCGGCGGTCGGGGCGAAGGTGACCGGCGTGCCGCCGACCTTTTCGGTCAGCCACGCCTGGATCGCAGCCCAGTCAGTGGCTTCGGCCGGCGGTAGCGGCTGGTAGCCGACGTTCACCGGGCCCTGCCGCCCGAGCCGCCGCGCAGCTTCCTGGCCGTAGAAATCGAGCGAATTTGCCGCGATCGCGGCTTCGAACGCCGCCGCCGCGCCCGCAGAGTCGCCGGTCTGTTCGTACGCGCGGCCCTTCCAATAGAGAAGGCGCGCATCTTCGACCGACCCGAGGCTGTTCCAGCTCTGGATGGCGCCCGCCGGGTCGCCGGCGGCGAACAACGTGTACCCCGAGCGGAAGGCTGCCTCCGATGTGAACTCGCCGGGCGGGCCGTTGACCGCCAGGTCGACGTAACGTGCGGACGCGCCGACGGGATCGCCGAGCGTTTCGGTCACGCGCGCAGCCCAGTACTTCGCCCGGTGCGCGAAATCGGACGCGGGGTCGATCGCGACGACCCGGTCGTACGCCGCGACCGCGTCCTCGCGGCGGCCGCCATCTTCGTACGAAGCGGCGAGGTAGAACGTCTCAAACGCGAGCTCGTCCGGTGGAACCGCGCTCGTATCGCCGCTGGTCGCCGCCTCGAGCACCCGCTGGGCGTCCTCGTACTGGCCGTGCCGGTAGTACGCGAGGCCTTCATCGCCGGGGTCCACGGCGATGTTCGCCGCGTGCAGCTCGCCGATCGCCTGCAGCGCCACCTCGGACGCGGGGGCGTTCTCGACGATCGCCTGCAGCTGGGCGGCGAAGGTGGCGTTGTCACCCGCGTCGCGCGCGAGGTGCGCGAGGTCCATGCGGGCGCCGCTGTCGCCGGTCGCGGTCACCAGCTCCGAAAGCCAGCGCACCTGCGACGCCGCATCGCCTGCGCGCCTGGCCATCTCCGCCTGCTCGCGATAGGCCATCGTCCGCAGCTTCAGCGGGGCGTTCGGGTTCGCGAGGAGCCGTGTCCAGGCCGCGCTCGCCTCGGCGGCCTTCCCCGAGTTGCCCAGCGCCCGCGCGTACTCCGAAAGGATGTACGGCTCGAGGGGGTCCATCACCGGCTGCTCGGCGACCGGCCCGAGCGCCTCTGCGGCTCGCTCGTGGTCGCCGCTTTCGTTCAGCCGCAGCCCGAGGAGGTAGGTGGCCCGGCGGCTGGTCGCGCTGTTCGCCGGCGCGTGTTCCGCCGCCGCCCGCAGGTGCTGGAGCGCGGCGTCGCGGTTGCCGGCTTCGAAGTCGGCCACGCCGGCCCCGAGTTCCGCCTCGGCCTTGAGGCCCGGGTCCGCCTGCGCTTGGGCGAGCGCGGCGAAGCCCCGGCTGGCATCTTCGAACCGTCCTTCACGGAGCGCCTGGCGCGGGTCGGCGAGCTCGGGCGCGGCGCTCCGGTCGGGCGGCGGCGGGACGATCTCGACGGTCGGGTTCTGCTGGCCGATGGCGGAAGCGAGGCTGTGGTCGCCGTCGCTGCCCGAAAGTGACATGACGATGCCGGCGATGCCCGCGATAATCGCGAGGAGCGCACCGGCTGCCGTCACGACTTTGAAATTGCGTTTGGCCAGCACCCGGCCGATGCTAGGGAGCAGGCACGGGCCTTACAAGGCTCTCACTTTCCATAACGAAAAGGCTGGTTTACCTCGCATGACCGAACCGGCCGGCCTTTCCCGCGCGAGCACTGCGAACGGCAGCCAGCCCTCGGCGCAGCCCCTCTCCGAAGCCACACGCGCGCGTAACGCCTGGATCGAAATCGACCTCGATGCCCTCGAATCGAATGTGCGTGCGCTGCGCGAAACCATCGGCCCCGGCGTTGAGTTCATCGCTGTGGTCAAGGCGAACGCGTACGGCGCAGGACTCGCGGGCGTGCTCCCGGCGCTCGAAGCCGCCGGCGCCGACCGCTATGCGACCGTCTGGGTGGGCGAAGCGCTGGCCGTCCGCTCGCTCGGGACGACGAAGCCGGTGGTCGTGCTCGGGCACGCCTACCCCGACGAGGCGGAAGCTGCCGTCGCAAACGACATAACGCTAACGGTCCACTCGCTCGCCCTTGGCCGGGCGGTATCGCGGGCGTCCGTCGCCCAGGGCCGCACGGCGAAGGTCCACGTGCACATCGATTCGGGCCTGCATCGCGATGGCGTTCCCCTGGACGAAGGTGTCGCCCTCGCCGAGGCGCTGCGCGAACTGCCGGGCGTCGAGGTCGAGGGCCTGAGCACGCACATGGCCAACGCCGACGAGCCCGACGACTCCTTCGCCGAAACGCAGGGCTCGATTTTCGAAGAAGCGGCCCGCCGCCTGCCGTGGATCCCCTTCCACCACACGGCCAACTCGGCGACCGCCCTGCGCCGCAGCTCGCTGCGCTACCAGGGCGTGCGCATCGGGCTCGCGATGCACGGTGTGCTCCCCGACAACACGCCCGGCCCCGAGCTGCGCCCGCTCCTCTCGCTGAAGGCGCGGGTCGCGCGCGTCGTCGATGTCGCCGTCGGCGAAGGCGTGAGCTACGGCCTGACGTGGCGCGCTTCGCGGCCGTCGCGGGTCGCGCTCGTGCCCGTCGGCTACGCCGATGGCCTGCCCCGCGGGCTCAGCAACCGCGGCGAGGTGCTCATCGCCGGCCGCCGCTGCCCGATGGTCGGCCGCGTCTGCATGGACCAGTTCCTCGCCGACGTCACGGACCTCGACGGCGTGCGCGAAGGCGACGAGGTTGTCCTGCTGGGCGAACAGGCCGGCGCCCGCATCGGCCCCGATGAAGTCGCCCGGCTCGTGGGCACCATCTCGTGGGACATCCTCGCCTCGCTCCAGGCGCGCCTCCCCCGGCTCTTTCACCGGCGCGGCATCGTCGAATCCATCTCCGAATGGCGCCCCTGAGCCGCGCAGGGGCCAACGCGCAGCCAGGTCGCCGCACGCGGATGTCCGGCTCCGCCCATTGGTTCGGCCGATGGTGAAAGAAGCCCCGGCGATTTAACACATATGTTCGTTGACGCCCCAAAACCCGGCCCGTAGCATTGTTTGAGCAACAGTAGCCAGCGGGGGTCCATGCCGAAGTTCATCTTCGTTACGGGTGGTGTCGTCAGTTCCGTCGGCAAAGGAATCACCACCGCGTCCCTTGGACGGATCCTGAAATCCCGCGGCGTCGCTGTCTCCATCCAGAAGCTCGATCCCTACCTCAACGTCGACCCCGGAACCATGTCGCCCTACCAGCATGGCGAGGTTTTTGTGACCGTCGACGGCGCCGAAACCGACCTCGACCTCGGCCACTACGAGCGCTTCATCGACCAGGACCTGACCCAGCAGGCCTCCGTTACCAGCGGCCAGGTGTACGTCTCGGTGCTCGAACGGGAACGCCGCGGCGACTACCTCGGCGGCACCATCCAGGCTGTGCCCCACCTCACGAACGAGGTCAAGGCCCGCATCTACGGCGTCGCCGAAGCGACCGGCTGCGAGGTGCTCATCTGCGAAGTCGGCGGCACGGTCGGCGACATCGAAGGCGAGACGTTCATCGAGGCCATCCGCCAGATTCGCCACGAACTGCCTCGCGGCGATTGCCTGAGCGTGCACGTCACCTTCCTGCCGTGGGTCGGCGCGACCGGCGAACTGAAGACGAAGCCCACGCAGCACTCGGTGCGGGAACTACGCTCGAAGGGCATCCAGCCCGACGTCATCCTCGCCCGCAGCGACTACCCGGCGCCGCGCGAAATCCTCGACAAGATCGCGCTCTTCTGCGACGTCGAGCCCCGCGCCACGATCGGCATGGAGACCGTTTCGTCGATCTATGAGGTTCCGCTGCTCCTCGAAGAGGCGGGCCTCGGCGACTACGTACTCGAACGGCTTGGCCTCGAAGGGAGCCGCGACCTCGCCGAATGGCGCGATATGGTCGACCGCCTGAAGCACCCGGGCGGCACGGTCGAGGTGGCGGTCGTCGGGAAGTACGTCGAACTGCACGACGCCTACCTCTCGGTGAAGGAATCGCTCGCGCACGCGGGCATCGCGAACAACGTCGAAGTCGATATCCGCTGGGTCCACGCGGAAGACCTGGAGGTCCGCCCGGCCGAGGCCCTGCTCGATGGCGTCGACGGCATCATCGTCCCCGGAGGCTTCGGCGAACGCGGCTGGGAAGGGAAGATTCGCGCGGCCACCTACGCCCGCGAGAACCGCATCCCCTACCTCGGGCTCTGCCTCGGCATGCAGGTGATGGTCACCGAGTTCGCGCGGAACGTGTGCGGCCTCGCCGGCGCGAACTCCACGGAGATGGACCCCGAAACGAACCACCCGGTCATCAGCCTGCTCGAAGAACAGAACGGCGTGGTGAACAAGGGCGGTACGATGCGCCTCGGCGGCTACCCCTGCCGGCTCGCGCCCGGGACGCTCGCCGCGGCTGCCTACGGCGAAGACATGGTCATCGAGCGCCACCGCCATCGCCTCGAATTCAACAACGCGTACCGCGATCTGCTCTCGCGGTCCGGGCTGGTCGTCAGCGGGACGTCTCCCGGTGGCACGCTCGTCGAAATCTCCGAGCTCGCGGACCACCCGTTCATGCTCGGCACGCAGTTCCACCCGGAGTTGCAGAGCCGCCCGAACCGCCCGCATCCGCTCTTCCGCGACTTCGTACGGGCGTCGCTCGGCCGACGCGCCGGGGTCCCGGCGACCACCAACGCCGGCGTCGCCGCCACGATCGCCGCGCCTTGACCTTCGGCCCCGGCCGCCCTGCTACCATCGCCTCGTGACCACTTCCGAACCGTTCTGGATTCGATGGCGGCGCTCGCTCTCGCTCTTCATCCTCCGCCTGCTCTTCCGCTGGGCCGCCCCCGCCCCGAGGTACGCCGCACCATCAGCGCCAGCCCGCCAGAGCCCGCGACCGTAAGAGAGCGTCCGCGCGCCACGCGGCACCCACTTTCACGCTCGAATCCGAAGGTCGTCTCGTCCGCTACCCGTCGAGCTCGATCGCGACCGGAAGTGCTGTCTTCCCCCAGTTCGCCAGGTCGCCCGAATAGCGCGGCTGGTACTTCGACACCGGCAATTCGCGCGCCATCGCGTCCTCGTCCGTGTCCGGTTCCACCACCCGCCCTGTGCCCGGGAACGTCTCCTCGCCGAGCCGCACACTGACCGCCGGCGTCTTCCGGATGTTTCGCACCCAGTTCGCCGAATCACGCCCGCCCGCCATCAGGTAGAGCGCCGTGCCGCGCAGCGCGAACCAGATCTCGATTTCGCGCGGTTCGCCGGTCACCCGGCCCGTCGTGGTCAGGTAGCAGTAGTCGAGGTTGGCGTACTGTTCGAACGTCATCGTGGAGGCGCCGGTTCCCAGAGCCCGCAGTGGGTCTCGGTGTCATCGAGGAACGGCCCGACGCACTCGCGGCCGTCGCGGACGATGTGCGTGCAGAGGTTCAGGAGGTTGCCGCCCGGGGTGTTTCCCATCGTCATGCGGAGGTAGCGGCAGCGAGCGGCGTAGCGGGGCGCCGGCGGCTGGGTGGTGGTCGAATCGGGAGCGGTCACCCGGTGCAGTCTACGCGCGAAGCCGGCTGCCTGCTCCCGCGGGCCGCATTTCGCTCGAACGGGGGGAAGGTTGTACGATTGGAGACCCGTCGGGGTGTAGCTCAGCCTGGCAGAGCGCTACGTTCGGGACGTAGAGGCCACAGGTTCAAATCCTGTCACCCCGACCACCATTTTCCCCCGTTCGTATACCGGCCCAAAGTGTCGATCGCAGGAGTCGCGGCCCACTGCGGCCGCTGGATGGGGCGCCACCTTTGTCCTCTCGGGAACCCGCTTTCGCGCGGTGGCCGCGAGCGTAGCGAGCGGCGGGCCGTACCGGGCGAACGGACGTGCCCAACGCCATCAGTCGTGCCCCGTCATGCGCCCACGGAGGGGCGCGGCTCCTTGGGGATGCCCGCGGCGCGAACGGTGGTGCCCGGTCGTGGGGCCCCGGGGGGGGGGGGGGGGCGGGGGGGGGGGGGGGGGGGGGGGGCGGGGCCCCCAGCC
>JBLNCO010000306.1:0-4994 GCA_050260715.1 Hyphomicrobiales bacterium
AGCGCGAAGGGGACCGCGGCTACGACCAGGAATCGGACTGGCGCGGCGGGCGGCAGGTCGGCATCCATTACGGCCGGCGCGTGCCGAGCTCCCGGGACTACGGCTACACGCAGGCGCGGCCCGGCTCGAACTTCAGCAACCCCGGCTGGTCGGAAGGCGGGCCGGAGGGTTCGAACGCGAACTACCCCGGCCGTTACGACCAGGACCGCGGCTACGGCCGCGAAAGCCGTTACAGCCGCTCGAGCCGAATGTCCGACCAGGGCTCCCGCGAATGGGGCGAGGAGATGGGCGGCGATAGCGGCGAGAGCGAAAGCTGGGGCAGCCGCAGCGAGTACCGGGGCGGGCGCGAATTCGGCCGCGGCCCCGAATTCGGCAGCAGCGGATGGCAGGGAGACCGCGGCCGTGAGGCGGAGCGCTACTACGGCGACATGGGCCGCGGCCCCCGCCGCGAATACGGTTCGCCCGAGGAGCGCGGCGGTTCCGGTGGCCAGTGGAACTATGGCGGCCAGCGCTACGGCCCGGACAGCGGCTATATGGAGCGCGCCGGCGGTTGGGGCATGCGCCCCGGCGAAGGCAGCGGCGCCGAAGGCTACAGCACGGCCGGGCAGCGCTACGGCGGCGGCTACGACCCCTACGGCCAGGGCCGGTCGTACGGCGGGCAACAGTACGGCCAGTCGCGCCAGTACTCCGGCCTTGGCCCGAAGGGGTATCACCGCTCCGACGACCGCCTGAAGGAAGACATCTGCGACCGCCTGACCCAGCACAGCGGCATCGATGCGAGCGACATCGAAGTGCAGGTCCGCGACGCCGAGGTCACGCTGACCGGGATGGTCGCCGACCGGAACCAGAAGCGGATGGCCGAGGACACGGTCGAAAGCGTCTACGGCGTGAAGGACGTTTCGAACCAGCTGCGGCTCAGCCAGCGCGCCATGGGCGGCGGCGAAGAGGACCGGCGGCGCGCCAGCGCGGCCTTCGGCGGCGATGGCGGCGCGACCGGCTCGCAGCAGCACCAGTACAGCGGGGCCACAGCCGAGGCACAGGGCGGGGCCACTACCGCCGGCAACTCCGAAAACACCACGCCCTGAGAGCGGGTGTCACCTCCTGCGAGGGGCGTCCATCCGTGGACGCCCCTCCACTCTGCGCGCGTATACTCCGGCCATGCCCGTTCCCCTCGGTTCGTCCGGCGCTGCGGCGCGCTACACGTTCGACGTGGTGGTCGTCGGCGGCGGCATCGCCGGACTTTCCGCCGCGCTGAGCGCCAGCGAGGCCGGCGCTTCGGTCGTCCTGGCCGAGAAGGCGCCGCCCAGCCACCGCGGTGGCAACACCCGCTTCGCCGACGCCCAGATGCGCTTCCCGCACGAGGCCGACGAGTTCAGCCCCCGCGACTACACGGCCGACGACATGTTCCGGGACCTGATGCGCATTTCCCATGGCCGCGCGCGCGAAGACCTCGTGCGCACGCTCTGCGAGAACGCGCGGCCCACCGCCGACTGGCTCGAATGGGAGCCGGGTTACCCGCACACCGCCGGCTACCGGCGATGCCCGGTCGCGGGCGGCCAGGGCCTCGTCGACCTGCTGTATCGCCGTCTCGAGGGGGCGTCGGTGCCCGCCAGCTACGAAACCGGCGCACGCGACCTGCTGGTCGATGCGGCCGGACGGATCGCCGGCGTTCGCTGCATGGGCCCCGAGGGCGTCGTCGACCTCGAAGCGAACGGCGGGACCATCCTCGCCTGCGGCGGCTTCCAGGCGAACGTCGAAATGCGCGTGCGCTACCTCGGGCGCTTCGCCGACTCGCTCATCCTTCGGGGCAGCCGCTACAACACTGGCGAAGGGCTGCAGATGGCCATCGCAGCCGGCGCTCAGCCCGCCGGCCAGTGGGGCGACTACCACTCCGCGGTGCTCGACGCCCGTTCGCCCCGCATCGAATGCGGCGTCACCGCGCTCTACAACTACCAGATGGGCATCTTCGTCGACCGGCAGGGCCGCCGCTTCCTCGATGAGGGCGAGGACTATCGCGATCACACCTACGTGAAGTTCTCGAAGCACATCATCGAGCACGCGGGCGGCGAAGCCTGGTGCATCTTCGACCAGCAGGCCTACCAGCGCGAAGAGTTCGCGCGCGCCTGGCGGCCCGTCGGGCCGCCCGTCGTCGCCGATACCCTGAAGGAGCTCGCCGCGGCCATCGGCGTCCCGGCCGAGAACCTGCTCGACACCGTCGGCGACTTCAACGCCGCGGTGCAGCCCGGGGACTACGACCTCGATCGCCTCGACGGCAAGCGCACCGTCGGCATCACGCCGCCGAAGAGCAACTGGGCGCTTCCGCTCGATCAGCCGCCATTCGTGGCGTCCCGGTGACCGGCGGCATCACCTTCACGTTCGGCGGGCTGAAGTGCGACACCAGCGCCCGCGTGATCGACACGCGCGGCCAGGTCATGGAGGGCCTCTACGCCGCGGGCGAGCCCATGGGCGAGATCTTCTACTACAACTACCCCGGTGCCTCGTCCGTTATCCGTGGCGCGGTGTTCGGGCGGATCGCCGGGCAGCACGCCGCAGCCCGCGCCCGTGCGTCCGCGCCCCGGACCTCGGCCTAGCCGGGAGGCTGGGTCGGCGTCCCATCCAGTGGGGCCCCCTTCCCTTCGAACGATTCGTCCACGCGCCGGAGCATGCTCTGTGCGAGGCGATAGGTCAGGCCCACGTCGGCGCCGTCGGTCAGGCTCGTCTCGGAGACCACGTGCAGCACCCGCCCCGTGCGGAAGCACACGAGCGTTTCGACCACCTGTTCGTACAGGCCGTCGGCTATCTGGATCGGCTGGAGCACCTGGAAGCCCGTGGCGCCCTCGCCCAGGTTCGGGACCGGAAAGTCCTTGATGACGTTCGCGGTGTCGTTCGGGTCGATGAGCGTGCCGCAGTAGTTCACGCCTTCCATGCTCTCGGCGGCCGAACGGGCGTCTTCGTACAGCGTGCTCTGGGTGGCGATGAAGACCGGCCCCCCGAAGTGCTTCGACGGGTCCTCCCACGCATAGATCGCGCGGTAACCCCGCTGCCGCCCGAGCGCCTCCAGCTGCTGGAGCCTGGCCTGCGGGTCGTCGCCCTGCGCGAGGGCTGCGGCCCACTCTTCGTTCGAAGCGTCGTCGGCCTGCTGCAGGACCATCCCGGTGGGCAGGTCGGCGTTGCGAAGCTGCATGGCGGCCAGGTCGTAGTCCTCGGGCGCCCGGTCCGACGGATATTTATCGCCGTCGTCCTGGATGAGCGCGAAACCGATGAGCGCGGCCGAGACGGCGATCGTCAAGAATAGCACACCAACGAGCACTCCGAGGAGCCGCACGTTGAACCCGCCGCCGCCCGATCCCGCCGCGACGGGTGCAGGCCCGGCGTCGCGCAGCACCACTTCGGGCTCGCCGTTGCGGGCTTCCGCGGGGACGTTCGCCGCCGGCTGCACCATCTCGGCATCGGGCGCCACGCGGGCCGCCTGGTCGGCGAGCTGGCGGTCGTGTTCGGCCCTGCGCTCAGGGTCGCTGAGCACTGCGTAGGCTTCGTCCAGCTCCCGGCGCCGTTCCGGGTTGTCGCCTGCAGCTTCACTCAGGCGGCGGTAGGCCCCCTCGATGGTCTCAGGGCTGGCTTCGCGCCAGATCTGCAGCAAGCGGTAGTAGTCGTTCTGTTCGGGCAAGCGCTACCTCGCGCCGCACGATCGCGGTGTCGCGCATGATGCCAGAACCGCGCCGCAAATGCGCGAAAGGCGCCTTGCCGCGCGGCCACGCAGCCGCGCCGGTATAGTTGGTCGAATCCACCGCCAGGGAGGTTTTCATGGCTCTTTCCGTCGAAGACCAGCTCGAAATCCAGCAGCTCTACGCCCGCTACAACCACTACATCGATTCGGGCAGGGCCGAAGAATGGGCCGATTGCTTCACCGCCGACGGGCGGTTCTCCAGCGCCAGCGGCGACTTCACCGGCCGCGAGGCGCTCGCGGGCTTCGCCAAGGGCTACGCCGAACGCCTGAAGGGCCGTCACTGGACCAACAACCTCGTGCTCGAAGCCACCGAAAAGGGCGCCCGCGGCTCCTGCTACCTCATCCTTTTCGCGCTCACGGGCCAGCAGCCCCCGGCCGCCCCGCTGGTCACCGGCATCTACGAAGACGAGCTCGTCCGCGACGGCGGCTCATGGAAGTTCACGCGCCGGACCGTGCATGGCGACGCCTGATCGCTCATCGTCGCGGCGCTGACGCCCGCGCATGAAGAGCTTTCTCTTTTCGGCCATTGTGCTGGCGGCGGTGGTGCTCATCGCCGCCGCCGTGGTCTTTCGCTCGCAGCGCGCGACGAACGCCCTCCGCTTCCTCCGGAACGCCGCTTGGCTTTATATTGCCGCGCTCGTGATCCTCGCCGGCATTCAACTCTGGCGCGAAGGGCTCTGACATGCGCGTGCTGGTCGCGCCGCAGGAGTTCAAGGGTAGCCTCGCCGCCGACGAAGCCGCCATGGCGATCGCTCGCGGGATCCGCCGCGCCCGCCCGGATTGGCAGCTCGATGTCCTGCCGCTCGCCGATGGCGGGCCGGGGTTCCTCAACGCCATGCGCCTCGCCCTCCACGGCGATGTGCGCGCCATCGTCACACACGACGCGCTCGGGCGGCGGGTGCTCGGGCGGTACCTCTGGCTCCTGCGCACATCCTCCGCGCTGGTCGAAGCCGCGCAGGCGAACGGGCTGCTCCACCTCGCCCCGGAGGAACGCGACGCGCTCGCCGCCGATACCTTCGGCGTTGGCGAGCTCATCGCCGCGGCTGCCGCCGACGGCCCGCGGCAGCTGCTCATCGGCGTCGGCGGCAGCGCCACGACGGACGGCGGCGCCGGGATGGCCCGTGCGCTCGGCGCGCGGCTGCTCGACGCCGCGGGCAGGGATCTCCCGCCCGGCGGCGGCCCCCTCGCGAACGTCGCGCGCATCGAGTGGGAACGGCCGGCGTGGGCCGATGCGGCCGATATCGTCGTCGCCTCCGACGTGACGAAC
>JBLNCO010000307.1:0-6097 GCA_050260715.1 Hyphomicrobiales bacterium
TGCGAAGCGGCGGACCGCGCGATCCAGGTGCACGGCGGCGTCGGCTACACGCGCCACATGCCGTTCGAGCACATCTACCGGCACCATCGCCGCTACCGCATCACCGAGGGCTCGGAAGAGATCCAGATGCGGCGCATCGCGCAGGTGATGTTCGGGTTCGGCCGGCCGCGCGAGTAACCGGCGCGCAACCGTAGAACCGTGGGGCCGTGCGGTACGGCGTCGCGTCACGGCTCTAAACGTTCGTGGGGAATAGTCGGAACGTTGCTGGAGCGCGGCCGCGGGCCCACTTTTGGCCGCTCGGGGAGCCGATGTTGGGCCCCAGCCGGCGAGATCGCGTGGAGCGCGGCGATGGCGCCAGCGCCCGTCAGTAGCCCGCCGGCGACGTCGATCCCCACGTGGTAGCCGAGGGCGATGCGCTGCACGCCCACCGCGAACAGCACCAGCGCCCCGGCGGCACCGGCTGCCCATGCGCCGCGCCGTGGCAACAGCAACATGACCATCCCGGCCAGGAAGGCCGTGCGTGCGACATGGCCGCTGGGGTACCCCTCGATGACGAGCTTCAGCGCGAACTCGAAGATGGTCATCCCGAGGAACGCAACGAGCGCCAGGAGACTCGCGCGGGCATCGATGAGGGCCGCGGCGAAGAGCAACATCCCGAGGAGGATGAGGCTGCTTCCGGGCGCCGCGCTGTGGCCGATCCCGTTCATCGTGGGCTCGAGTGGGGAGTCCCAGGCGGCATCGGCAACTCGCTCCGCGGCGGCGTTGAACCCGCCCATGAGGGGATGGAGCAGGGCGAAAACCAGGACGAGCGCATAACAGGTGGCCGCCACGCGCGCGGCTCGGGCCCTCTGTGTCATCGGCCGTCCTCACGTCGCCGCGGAGCTGCGGCCTCGCCATGTTCGCGCGCCGTGCGCCGGGGGTGTCAAGGTCCAGGCCCGCGCAGCGGCCCCGGCGGCGGCAGGATCCGTTGCAGAACCGCATTCGCGGAAACCGCTCCTCAACAATCCACCTACTTCAACTTCGTACCTTCCGCCCCCAAGTAAGCGGAGGACGGGTTGTTGATAGCTGCGAAATCGACCCTGAAGAATTTCGAGCGAGTCGTTCCAGCCGAAGCCACAATCGCGCAGGTCGTCGGGAACGAGATTGTCCTGCTGAACCTGGACTCGGGGTTCTACTACTCGCTCAACAGCGTCGGCGCGTTCATCTGGCGCCATCTCGAGTCGGGGGCGGGCATCGCCGGGCTCGAGGACCGGATTTCGGCCGAGTACGAGGTCTCGCGCGACCAGGCGAAAGCCGACCTCGACGAGTTCATCGAAGAACTTCGCGAACACGGGCTGGTCGAGGCGGCGTGAGGGACAACATCGGAGCGGCGATGGACACGGCGATCGCGCTGGCGCTGTTCGCCCGGACCACCGTGCTCTTCCGGGTGAAGGGGAGGGCCGCCGTTGCCAGGGTTTCGAGGGAGAGCATGCGAGGACGGGCGACCACCCGGGCGGAGCTCGAAGCCAGCGGCGTCGACGTCTGGCGAGGCGTCCGCGCGATCTGGCGGGCGAAGCGGCTCTGGCCGTCCCGCACGATGTGCCTCGAAACCGCGCTCGTGGCGCACTGGTTTTTCGGGCGAAAGGGCATTCATGCCCCGCTCCACCTCGGCGTCCAGAAGGCGGACGAAACCCTGAAGGCGCACGCCTGGGTGCGCATCGGCGACTACGAAGTCGACCTCTCGGGGGTCTATCCCGAGTACCTGCCGTTCGCGGGCGAAGGGCGTGGCGTGGCGCTGGAAGGGGACGTGACGGCATGAGTGGCCTGCTCGCGCTGGTTTCGATGGATGGCCGGCCGATCCCGGCGGGTCTTGCGGACGACATGCTCGGCGCGATCGCGCACCGGGGCAGCCGGCCCGCGCGGCGCTGGGACGGGGAGGGCGTGACCCTCGGGCACATCAACTTTCCGTCTACCGCCGAAGCAGAAGAAGAGATCCTCCCGGCGTGCTCTCGCGGAGGACGATACTGGCTCACGTGGGACGGCCGGCTCGACAACCGCGAGGAGCTCGCGGCGCAGTTGCGCCTGGCCCCGCGCGACGGCAACAGCTGCGTGACCGACGCCGACTACGCGCTCGCCGCGTACGAGCGCTGGGGCGAAGGCTTCGTCGAGCACCTGCTTGGCGATTGGGCCATTGTGCTCTGGGATTCGGAGCTCCGGCGGCTGGTCTGCGCGAAGGACCCGCTCGGCTGGCGGCAAGTCTACTTTGCCGAACGCGGCGGACTGCTGGCGATCGGCTCCGAACCCCAGCAGCTCTGCACGGGGTTCATAACGGCGCGGCCGAACGAGGATTACCTGCTGCGCTTCCTCGCCGAGGTCGTCCAGGAACCCGGCGCCACCTGGTTGCAGGGCATCCGCGAGCTGCTCGGCGGCCAGATCCTGACCGTCGAGGACGGCCGCACGCGGGTCCGTACCTACTGGTCCGCGCCGCGGCGCCGCACGCTGAACCATCGTACCCCGGCGGATTATGTCGCTGAGTTCGAACAGCTGTTCGCACGGGCCGTGCGCGCGCGGCTGCGCACGCAGGGCAAGGTGGGAGTGTTCCTCAGCGGCGGGCTCGATTCGTCGTACATCGCGGCGGTGGCCGCAGGACAGGGAGCGAACCCCCTCGCGATCACCGCCTACCAGGCGGGCTCGCGCTGGATGGACGAGCGCGACTACGCTGCCCTGGTCTATGGCCACCTCGGGCTGGAGCACCACCTCGCCGACCTGAGCGAAGGCTGGTCGCTGAGCTCCCGGGTGCTGGCCGACGCGGACTTCGACGAGCCCGGCCACCCGCCCCAGTCCCCGGCTCACCGGCTGCTGGCACAGGCCGCGGCCGATGCCGGGCTCACGGTGGTGATGGGCGGCGAAGGCGCCGACGAGTGGTTGACGGGCCATCCATCGCTTCCCATCGAAGTGGCGAACGGCCGGCTCCGGGATGCGTGGCGGCTGGCACGCCGCAAGCGCTCGCGCGGGCGGGCCACCCTCGCGATGGCCCGCGGCGCCTATTCGGGGCTGCTGCCGTTCGGGTTCCGGGCGGCCGTCGGGCGGCTGCGCAGCGGGGGCATGAGCCACGGACTCGATCTCTTCGTTCGGATTCAGCCCGGCTGGGAACCGGCCGCAACCTTCCTGGAGTGCAGCCCGTGGGATGAGGATGAGCGGCTGCGGCGGGAATGGCAGCGGTACCGGGAGGCTTCGTCGCACGTCGTCGGTTGGCGCGACCGGCACTGCTTCGCGCCGAACAACGTCGACCTTCGCACTCCCTTCAACGACCTGCGTCTGGTGGAGTACCTGGCCTCCGTCCCGGACACGGTGAAGCAGTTCCGGGGGCGGCGGAAGGACCTGCTGCGAGAGGCCGAGTACGCCGTCCTGCCCACGGAAATACCCGACCGGGACGACTTCGGGCTCTATAGCGAGCTGCTCCACCAGGGCGTGACGCGCGAAACCGTGCGGGTGGCGCAGGCGGTGGAAGCGCTCTCGAACGTCCCGGGCGTCGACGGCGACGCCGTACGGCGGGAGGTGAATCGCTGGCTAACCGAGGACCACCGAGTGTGGGAGCCGAACTGGCGGGCAGTGACCGCCGGGCTCTGGCTCGCCACCTTCGATCGGCCCTCTGTTGGAATGGGAACCGCCACGCGGGGACCAGCCATCCTCGGACGAAAGGAGGTGATACCCGCATGAAGAAGATCTACTCGAGCCCACGGCTCACCGAGCACGGCGACATCCGCACCGTCACCCAGGGCGAGTGGGACCTCAGCTTGGCCGAAGGCGTCTTCCAGAAGAAGCCGGACCCCACGTCCTGAGCTTCGAACGGCCCCATTCGGCCGGCTGGCGGGGGAAACAACCCTCCCGCCAGCCGGCGCCACATCCCTGCCGCACCGAGGTACAAATGGTCGTCCAGCCCGTCTCCGCCCCTCGCTCGCGCCGCGCCAGCAACCGGGCGCCCGGGGAACTCTGCTTCGAAGTCGCCGGCACCCGGATCGTCTCGGACTTTGCGTTCCGCGACCTGGTCCGCGCTGCGGGGACGGCTGGAGCCGCCGGGGATGCGCTGCGCGTGACGCGCTGCGAACCCTCCGCGATTCCTGCGGGCGCCGAGCTCGTACGCGAGGTCGTCGACGAGGCCGAACGATACGCGTTCCGGACCTACGCCGATGACCGCGGCTGGCGCTGGGAGGTCCAGGGCCTCGGTCAGTTCTTCATCGATGTGGCGACACTGAACATCACCTACGCGCTCCTGCCGGGCGCTTGCCCTTCGGACGTTGAACACGTGCTGGTGGGGCCGGTGCTGGGCACCGCCCTGCAGCTGCGGGGGCAGCCGCTACTGCACGCCGGCGCGGTCGTGATCGATGGCGTCGCTGCCGCGATCACCGCGCCGAGCGGCTACGGGAAGTCGACGCTGATCGCGCACCTAGCTTCGCGCGGGCTGCCGGTGCTCTCCGACGACACGCTGCCGATCGGCCTCGGGGCCGGCGGGCCGTTCGCGCGGCCCTACGTTCGCAAGATTAAGCTCTGGGAGGACTCGCTGGCCGCCCTCGGCGGGCGGCCCGACGAGTACGAGCGCGCGCTTTCGTGGCTCGAGAAGGTGCGCCTGCCGGTCGGGGCGCAGCCGATCGGCCCCTCCGAAACGTTCCCGCTTCGGGGCATCTACATCCTCCGGCCCCACGTTACGCCCACGGACATCACCATCGACCGCCTCGACGCGCGGTCCGCGACCTTCGCGATGCTGGGGTCGATGTACCTGCCGGAGCTGCTCCACGTTCGGCGAACGCGGGCGGCGCTCGATGCGGCGGCGGCGCTGGCGGCCGCGGGGTGCGTCCGCGAATTGCACTACGAGCGCTCTTTCGGCCAACTGCCGGCTGTCGGCGATGCCATCGTCGCGGACGTGTGCGCGCTATGAGTGGCCCGCTCGTCCGGATGGAGCATGTCGAGAAGGCGTTCCGGCCGCGGCGCGGGCTGCGGGTCTGGCGGCAGCCGGGCCCCGCGAGCCGCGTGCTCCAGGACGTGTCGTTCGAAGTCCCGGCGGGCGGGCGGATGGCGCTGCTCGGCGCCAACGGCGCAGGCAAGACGACCATCCTGAAGATTGTCGCCGGCCTGCTCATCCCGGACGGCGGTTCGGTCGAAGTGTGCGGGTTCGATGCACTCCGCCAGCCACGCCAGGCCCACGACGCGGTGACGTACGTGCTCGCCGACGAGCGGAGCTTCCACTGGCGGCTTACCGCGCGCGAAAACCTCGAATTCTTCGGCGCGCTCGACGGGCTGCCCGGGAAGTACATCGCGCAGCGCATCGACTGGCTGCTGCAGCGGCTTGACCTGACGGCCGCGAAGGAGATGCCCTTCTGGCAGTTCTCGGTCGGCATGAAGCAACGGCTCGCGATCGCCCGCGCGCTCCTGCACCGCCCGAAAGTGCTGCTGATGGACGAACCAACCCGCAGCGTCGATGCCGCGCACGCGAGCGAGGTCTGGCAGCTCGTGCGCGAGGAGGTCGACGACGGCGAGGGCTGCCTGGTCGTCGTCACGCACCACCTGCAGGAAGCGCTCTCGCTGTGCGACCAGGTCGCGATCCTCGCCGACGGGCGCCTTGCATTGCAGACGTCGACCGAAGCACTGAAGGTGAGCACGGCCGACCTCGACGGGTTCACGCTTACGGTGCGCGGGATGACGCCCCGGCTGCTCGGCGACATGCAGGCCGTCGCCGGGGTGCGGGAGCTGCGCATCTGCGCGGAAATCGGCGGCGAACAGACACTCGAGCTCTGGACGCGCGACAGCGACTTCCCGCTCGGCGACTTCCTCGGCGCGCTGACCGCGGCCGATATCGTCATCTGTTCGCTCCAGCGGCGGACGCCCCTCCAGGCAGTGCTCGAACGGCTCCTCCAGCGCGAGGCGATGGGGGCCGTGGCATGAGGGTGATCTGGGCGTTCATCGTGCGCGACCTTCGGGTGGCCTGGAGCTACCGGCTGAGCTTCTTCACGCAGAACGCGGCGCTCATCTCCACGATGCTGAGCCTGAAGTTCGTCGGCAGGCTGGTCGACGAAGGGCAGTCCGAATCGCTGAAGGCGTACGGCGGCGACTACTTCTCCTT
>JBLNCO010000308.1:0-12361 GCA_050260715.1 Hyphomicrobiales bacterium
AATGGCGCCCGCTTCGCGTGCCAGCCGCGCGGCCGTGCCCGGAACGAGGGCCCCGAGAGCCGATAGCCGACAGCCGAAAGCCAACAGCCTTCACGCCCCCAGTGCGCGCGCGATCGTTTCCAGGGCCTCCAGGGCCTCGTCGGTGTTGCGGAGGATGACGTCGGCGAGCTCGCTGATTTCGGGCGGGGTTTCGGCGCCGCCGGAGACGCCGGCGAGGAGGACGTGGACGTTCTCTTTGGCGAGCTCGAGCGCGGCGCGGAACATGAGCGCGTCGGTCTCGTCGTCGCCCATGGCGAGGAGGGAGCGCACCTTGAACTGGCGGGCAAGCGCCAGCAGGGCACGGTCCTTCCCGCCTTCCTGGTTGGGCATGACTTCGAGCACCATGCGCCCTTCGCGCAGGCGCAGGTCGGGCGGGAGGTCGGAGAGCACCTTGCGGAGCTGCGGTTCGAGCTCGGGCGTCAGGCGGTAGTGGAACGCGGTCGAAATGGCCTTGCGTTCGACGTGCAAGTAGGCGCTCGGGACGGCGGAAATGACCTTCTGTTCGATGCGCTCGAGGGCACTGCCGAGGGCGAGGCGGTCGACGCCGGGCAAAAGCTCGTTTTCGAAGCTGGGTTCGAGGCCGTGGCTGCCGATAACAAGCACGCCCTCGCAGGGGACCATGCGGCGGGCCGTGTTCAGGTCGCGGCCGGTGATGACCGCGACGCGCGCGACGGTCGCCAGCCGGTCGAGGACCGCGAGCGTGCCCGCGGGGACGCGGGCCTCGGCGGCGTGTTCGACGATGGGCGAGAGGGTGCCGTCGAGGTCGGAGGCGATGAGCAGTGGGCCGCGGGCGGCGGCGAGCGCACGGAACTGTTCGATAGCGGCGAGGCTTAGCATGGGGTGTTCTCCAGGTCGGCGAGGAAGTGCGTGGCCCAGGCGGCGGCGCTGTTCTCGCGAACAGCGGCGACGAGGCGGTCGGAGACGCGGGGCAGCTTGCCCGAGACTCCTTCGGTGAGAAGCCGCGCCATGGCGGATGTGTCGAGCGGATCGATGGGGACGAGCCCATCGTCCCGGTAGCCGGCGAAGGCGTTGGCCACTCCCGCATCTTCGCCGGTGATGATGGTCCCGCGGTTGGCGGGTTCGCGCAGCGATTGGGCCACGGCAGCCTGGAGGGGCACGATGTTCATGCCGTCCGCCAGGGAAGAGGTGAAGATGATGTCGCCTTCGCGCTGGAGGGCGATGACGCACTCCCAGGGGATGGCCGCGCGAAGGTGGAGGAACCTGCCCCCGGCGCGGGCGGCCGCGGCTTGGGCACGGGCGGCCGCATCCTGGATCACCTGGCGCAGGTTGTCGTAGGCGGGCACGCCTTCGCGGGTGGGGGCCGCGACGCCGACGTAGCAGAAGGCGTTGCCCGCGTCGAAGCTTTCGGCGATGGCGAGCAGGCGTTCGGGGATGCCCTTCGTGAAGTCGGCGCGTTCGAGGCCCACGACGAGCGGCAGCGAGGGGTCGATAACGGCGGTCGCTTCGGGCGGGAGTGCGCCGCGGCGGGCGACATCGAGCGTTTCGTCGAAGTCGATGCCCACCGGGTAGGCATCGAGGCGGACCTGGCGGCCCGCAACGGCAAGGCCCCCGGAGATGGGCTCGGCGACGCCAAGCTTGCAGGCGGCTTCGATGAAGCGGGCGACGTCGGCCTCGCTCTGGAAGCCGGCGAGGTCGGCGCCGAGGATGCCGCGCACGAAGGCGGTGACATGGCCGAGGCCGGCGTCGTCCAGGTAGTCGCGCGCGACCGCGAGGTCGGGGAAGGGCGTGTGCAGGAAGAACCCGATGCGGCCGGGGAAGCCGGCCTTGCGCAAGAGGGCGGGCACGAGGGCGAGCTGGTAGTCGTGGACCCAGCAGGTGCCGCGGCGCGGCTGCCGGAGGGCAGCGTCGGCGAAGGCGGCGTTCACCCGCTCGTAGGCGGACCAGGTGGCGGGAGGCGGCGCTGCGGGGACCGGGTAGTATCCAGTTATGTCCGGTAGCGGCCGCCGCACCAGGTGCAGGAGCGGCCAGAGGAACCCGTTCGCAACGGCGGCATAGTGCGCCTGCCAGGTGGCATCGTCGAAGTAGAGGCGCTGATGGCGCAGGGGCCCGCGAACGGTTTCGATGCGTTCCAGCCCGGCGGGGTCGGTGAAGTCGCGGTCGAACTCGCCGCGGCCCGCGCCGATCCAGGTCGTGCCTTCGCCGTCGTGCCAGGGCGCGATGACCGGCCGCACAGCAGCGAGAAGGCCGCCGTTGCCGGCGGGCGGGGGCGCTTCGGCGCCCGGCGGAGTGGTGTGATCGAGGTAGGCCCGGTTCGCGAGAATGATGTCGGGACTGAGAACCATGGAGGCCAGTATACGGGGGTGACCGGGGCGGGCCGCCCGAGCGGCTAGTTGGGACCTCGTCTAGACTTGCGCGCGGGCGGTATCGACGCGGGGGAAAGTGGCATGGCGAATTTCGTGCGGTTCGCGCGGGCGGATGGATCCACCGGGGCCGGGGTACTCGAAGGCGAAGAGGTGCGAGTCGTCCGCGAACCGTTCTGGGACGGGGTTACGGAGACGGGCGAGCGGCTGGCGCCGGGTGATGTGCGTCTGCTCCCGCCGTGCGAACCGCGGTCGATCGTGTGTGTGGGGTTGAATTACGCAAGCCACCTGCAAGGGCGGCCAGTCCCCGACCCGCCGACGCTGTTC
Source organism: Hyphomicrobiales bacterium (assembly GCA_050260715.1). Classification (GTDB taxonomy): domain Bacteria; phylum Chloroflexota; class Dehalococcoidia; order Tepidiformales; family Tepidiformaceae; genus JALOAP01. The sequence goes on from JBLNCO010000308.1 coordinate 2,688, forward strand.
TTCAAGCCGCTTTCGAGCATCGCCGGGCCGGGCGACGACATCGTGCTGCCACGCGACGCGGGGCGGGTCGACCCCGAGGGCGAAATCGTCGTGGTCATCGGGAAGCGGGTGAAGGATGCGACGCGCGCGCAGGCCGAGGCCGCCATCTTCGGATACACCTGCGGCAACGACGTCTCGGCAAGGGAGTGGCAGCGAATCGATGGCCAGTGGTGGCGGGCGAAGGGGTGCGACACGTTCGGGATCTTCGGGCCGAGCATCGTCACGGGGCTCCAGCACGATGCCATCGAGCTGCGCACGCGGGTGAGCGGGACCGAGGTCCAGCACGCCCGCTCGGACGAGCTGATCCGCGACATCCCGGAGATCGTGCGGCTGGTGAGCGCGGTCATGACGCTGCTGCCGGGCGACATCATCTACACGGGCACGCCCGGCGAACCGCAGGCGCTCAAGCCGGGCGACGTGGTCGAGGTGGAGGTCACGGGCGCGGGGGTGCTGCGCAACCGCGTCGCGGGGCAGTGAGGGCCGATCGGACGGCGAATCCAGAACCGTTGGAATGGAATCCGAAATGCCGATGCCTCAGGATGGATGTGGAGGATTTTCCCGCCGATGGGATTACTGATTGCTGTCGCGCTGCAACGCTGTCCGCGGTGCCGAAAAGGGCCCGTTTTTCACGGGCTGATGCGCATGTATCCCACCTGCCGGGTGTGCGGCCTGGTGTTCGAGCGCGAGACCGGGTACTTCACCGGCGCGATGTATGCGAGCTACTTCTTCGGGCTCGTGACGACCGCCTACTGGCTGCCGCTGCTGCTGCTGGGATTCTCGCCGTGGCTGGTGATCGGGCTGCCGGCCATTCAGCTCGTGCTGCAAATCCCGATTACCTACAGGTATTCGCGGGTCATCTGGCTACACCTGGACCACACCTTCGACCCGGACGCGGAAACCCGGCGGCAGAGGGAATTCGAGCTTCATCCCCAATAGCCATGACCGGCGTGGCGGTATAGGATTCCCCGCATGAATCCGACGGTGGGCGGCCGCTTCGCCATCCCGCGACAGCGGAAGTCGATGTTTGTTCGAACGCAGCTCGCGCGAAAACTGCACGCAGGGATCGGGAGTGGCCTGAGCCTGATCCACGCGCCGGTTGGCTACGGGAAGACGGCAACGGCGGCCACATTCGTGCGCGAAGTCGAAAACGACTTCGCGGTGCGGTGGGTCACGCTCGATTCTTCGAGCCACACGCCGGAGGTGTTCGCTGAACAGCTCGCGAGCGCGCTGGCGGGCGAAGGGGAGTCGTGGCCGCCGGCGATCGCCGAGAAGCTGGACGACCTTCGCGCCTACCTGGGCGTGGCGCTGCACCGGGCGATCGAGGCGTCGAGCCTTCCGCTGCTGCTGGTCGTGGACAACGTTCACGAAATCGTGGACGCGGAGTGGGCGGTCGAGATCCTCGGGTGGCTGCTGGAAAACTTCCCCGATGGGTGCGAAGCGCTCCTCTGCGGGCGCGCGCTGCCGCCGCTGACGAGCCTCGAACGGCAGGTGGCGACGGGCGAGTGCGTCGTCATCGAAAGCGCCGACCTCGCGCTGGACGCCGAGGACATCCGGAGCATCCTGCCCCCGGAGAGCGAACTGGACCCCGAGGAAGTGCTCGCGGCCACGGGCGGCTGGCCAGCGGCGGTCATGGCGACCATGGCGACCGGTGTGCACGCGCCCGGGAAGAGCCTTTCGCGGGCGGGCGCCGCATGGGAGCAGTACCTGGCCTCCGAAGTGTGGGGCTTCGTCCCGGAGGAGCTGCAGCCGTATTTCCTGCGGCTCTCCATTCCGGTGATGGTGACGGAGGACCTGGCGCGCGAGGTGATCGGCCGGCACGGCTGGCTCGAAGTGCGGCGCTGGCTGGCGCAACACGACTTCCTCTACGAGCCGCTCGACGACGACAGCCTGCGCCTGAACCCGCTGCTCCGGGACTTCCTGCGGGGCGAGTTCGAGCGCGCGGACCCCGAGGGGTTCGAAGCGGCGGTCTCGGTCGTTGTGGCGCACCTGGAGGCGAGTGGCCGCATCGCCGACGCGATCGAAGTGGCGCACGCCGCGCGGCACGTCGAGGCGCTCATCGGGCTGATCGAACGGCACAGCCGGCGGCTGCTGCACCAGGGCGCGTTCCCGCTGCTGAAGCACGCCTACAGCGCAATCCCGGCGAACGTGCTGCAGGCGCACCCGCTGCTCGACGCGATGCACGCGCGGGTGCTGGCGCACACGGGGCGGCCGGGCGAGGCGCTCGATACGGTCGAGGACATCCTCAGCCAGGACACGGCGCCGCGGGAGGCGAAGATCCACGCGCTCCTCGCACAGTACCGGGCGATGCGGCTGCTCGGGCGGCCCGATCAGCTGGCGGCGATCTTCGAGCAGGCGCGGGAAATCGGCGCGACGCTCGATGGCTCGCTGAGCGCGGAGCTCTGCTACAACGAAGCGCACCTGGTGCTCGCGCTCGATTCGGACTTCGACCGGGCGGAGGAGCTGCTGAAACGGGCGCTGGACTACTGCCGCCTGAGCGGCGCGCCGATCCTGGAGCTGCTCGCGCGTTCGACGCTGGGGCAGCTCCTTGCGATGAAGGGCGACGCGCCCGCAGCCGTGGCGGAGCTCACGAAGTCGGCCCGCGGCTGGCGGGAGCTCGGCGGGTCATCGAACCTGGGGTGGGTGCTGAACAACCTCGGCATGGCCCACCTTTCCGTTGGTGACTTCGAGAGCGCGGTGGTAGTGCTGGAAGAAGCGCTGCGGGAGGGGAGGTCGTGCGAGAACGTCCGCAACCTCGCCTACGCGACGGCATCGCTCGCGGACGCCGAACTCGCGGCCGGGCACTATGACCGGGCACGCGTGAACTACGAAGAGGCGATCCGGCTCTGCTCGGAGGAAGTGCCGGACGAGACGCTGGCGTGCCTGTCGATCGCGGGGCTGGCGGGCGCCATGCTCGGGCTCGGCGACACGCAGGAGGCGAACTACTTCTCGCAGCGGGCGCTCTACATCGCCGAGACGCTCGGCAACCCGTTCGAGGTCGGGACGTGCCTGCTGCAGCATTCGGCGATCGCGTCGGCGTCGCAGGACCATCAGACGGCGCTGTCCGCAGCACGGCGGGCGATTTCGCTGTTCGAAACCATCAACGCCGAGGCCTCGTTGCGGACGGCGCATTACCGGCTGGCGCTCGCGCAGTTCCGCGCGAACCGGCGGGGTGAGGCACAGGCGACACTCGCCGAACTGCACCCGAGGATTCATCAGCCGTGGATGCTCGGCGCGCTCGTGCCGGCCATCCGCGAACAGCCGATGTTCGCGCAGTGGGTGGCCTCGCGCGGGACGCTGGGCCCGGCCTTCCGGGAGTTGCTCGAACGGAGCACGCAGGGCGGCGTCGGCGAAGAGGCAGCCGAGGAGGCGAGCGGCTCGCGGCATCCGCGGGTGGTCGTGCGGAGCCTCGGGCAGGTGCGCGTGACCATCGGCGGGCGCGAGGTGAGCGACGAGGCGTGGGCGAGCGCGCGGGCCAAGGAGCTGTTCTTCCTGTTCCTCGCGAACCGCGACGGGCTGCGCAAGGAGGAGGCGGTCGAGCGCATCTACCCGGACCTCGAAGCCGAGAAGTGCAACAGCGCGTTCCATTCGAACCTGTACCGGATCCGGCGGGCGCTCTACCAGGAGAGCGTGGTCAAGAAGGACGGCGCCTACATCCTGAACCCGGAAGGGGAGTTCGAGTGGGATGTGGAGCTGTTCGAGCAGAAGCTGGAACGCGCCGCGAAGCTCCCGGCCGGCTCGGACGAGCGGGCGGCGCTCTACCGCGAGGCGTTGGCGCTCTACCGGGGCCCATTCGCGGAGGCGTTCTATTCGGAGTGGGCGGAGACGGTGCGGCGCCGGACGGAGGAGCGCGCCCAGGAGGCGCTTTCGACACTCGCTGGGTACTACGCTGGGCGCGAGGATTACGAAGCGGCGGCGAGCGTGATGGAACAGCTGCTCGAACGGAACCGGTTCAACGAAGAGGCGGCCTATCGGCTGGCGACCTACCGGGCGCGGGCAGGGAACCCGGCGGGGGCGCTGGCATTCCTCGACGATTACGGGCGCGGCTACCGCGAGGACCTCGGTGTTTCGCTGCCGGCGCGGTTCCGGGAGCTGCGGAATAGCATTGCGGCCGGCGTGGCGGTGTAGCAGGCTTTTCGCTTCGCAACGAGGACGGCGAGCGGACGGCCGGGTGTTCCCGGCACGTGGTCAGGGGGAGAGCGGCAGCGTGACGTGGACCGCGAAGTGGCGGTCGGTGCGGTGCCATGCGACGCGGCCGTTCATGGCGAGGACGTAGCGGCGGGCGCGGAAGAACCCGAACCCGGCATCGGCCGAGAGCGGACGTGGCTCCGGGCCGGGCTGGCCGCTGGCGAGCCGCAGCCAGGTGTGCCCGGGCTCGCGGCCGTGTTCGAGCGAAACGACGCCCGAGCCTTCGCCGATGCGGTTGGCGGATTCCGCGAAGCCCGCGAGGGCGCGCATGAGCCGTTCGCCGTCCCAGGGGCCGACGATGCCGGTGGGGAGCTGGCCATCGACGCGGACGCGGGGCGCGAGCAGCTCGTTCGCACGGTCGAGCGCGAATGCGAGGTCGCAGGGGCCCTGCGAGAGCACGAGCTTGTTCCGTTCGAGGCGCGAGGTCTCGTGGAGGGCATCGGCGAGCGCCTGGAGGTCGTCGACCGACGAGGAGAGCATGTCGGCGAGCTCGCGGTCGAGCGTGAGACGGCCATCGCCGCCGTCGCGGGAGGCGAGCTCCATGACCATCCGGATGGTGGTCAGGGGCGTGCGCACCTCGTGTGCGAAGGCGCCAATCGCCTCGCGGCGGCAAAGCTCTTCGTCGTCGACGGACTCGAGGGAACGCAACTCCACGCGGGAACGGTACTTGCTAACGCGCGGAAGGGCTATCGGGAGATTGCCCCAGAGGGGCATCGATGGGGACGACCGGGATAAGGTCGGCCGGATCGGGCGTGTGGCGGAGGCGGGGACGGCCGCCGTCGGCGTGCCCGGCCTGTTCCTCGGCGTGGTAGGAACTGCGCACAAGCGGACCCGACTCCACATGCCGGAAGCCCATTTCGAGCGCGCGCTCCTTGAGCTCGGCGAACTCGCCGGGGTGCCAGTAGCGGTCGACGGGCAGGTGGTTGGGCGTGGGGCGGAGGTACTGGCCGATGGTGAGGATGTCGACGTGGTTCGCAGCAAGATCGGCGAACACGGCAAGGAGCTCTTCGCGGGTTTCGCCGAGGCCGACCATGACGCCGCTTTTCGTCAGGCCCTCCGGATCGAGCTCCTTTGCGCGGCGGAGCAGTTCGAGCGACCGCTCGTAGACGGCCTGGGGGCGGACGACGCGGTAGAGCCGGGGCACAGCCTCGGTGTTGTGGTTGAGGATTTCGGGCTGCGCCGAAGTGACCGTTTCGAGCGCGTTCCAGTCGCCCTTGAAGTCCGGGATGAGCACTTCGATGGTCGTTTCGGGGCAGAGCCGGCGCGTCCAGCGGATGGTTTCGGCGAAGATCCCGGCGCCGCCGTCGGGGAGCTCGTCGCGGTTAACGGAGGTGATGACGGCGTGGCGGAGGCCCATCTGCTGGATGGCAAGGGCGACGCGCGCGGGCTCGCCGTGATCAACGGTGCCGGGGCGGCCGGTAGCCACAGCGCAGAATCCGCAGGAGCGCGTGCAGACGTCGCCGAGGATCATGAACGTAGCCGTGCCGCGGCTCCAGCAGTCGCCGATGTTCGGGCAGCGAGCTTCTTCGCAGACGGTGTGGAGCGTCTGCGTGCGCATGAGCTCCTGGATGCGGCGGTAGCCATCGCCGGCGGGGAAACGCACCTTGAGCCAGGGCGGGCGCGGAGCCGAAGGAGCAACGGTCATGGAGCTAGGGTAGCACCCGGACCGGGACGCGGGCGCGGCGCGGCGCTAGTCGAAGAGGTCCGCGAGTGGAAACTCGAGACCGAAGGCACTGGTCGTGACCGTGGCATCGCCGGAGAAGGTGACCGGCGGGCGCACCCCATCGAGAACCGTCACGGTCCGCTGGGTTGGGTCCACGAGCAGCCCAACGGACACGCCCTGCTCGAGGAGAAAATCGAGGCGCTTGCGCAGCACAGTGGCCGGCTGCCCGGGTGAGCGAATCTCCGCCGCGAGATCGGGCGGGATCGTCGGGTAGCGGCGGTCGTCGAGCGGGGGCGGGCCGCCGCGAAAGCACGAGACGCCGGGCACGCGATGGTTGCCGCGTGGTGTTCGGGGGTAGGACGTACCGAGTTCGGTCAGCGCGAGACCACCCGCAGTGGCCGGATGCGACTCAAGGATCCGCTCAAGCCGCTTCGCGGCCATTGCATGGTCGAAATTGCCGACGGGCTTCTGCTCCACGACGCCGTCGACAAGCTCCAGCGCGGGAGACTCTTCGGGCCAGCCGAGGAACTCTTCGAGCGGGACAGGCGCGCGCTGCCGGGCCCGTGTCATGGCTCCGATACTACCGCAGGCGGCGGCAGGAGCGGTCCCTAGCCGCGGGGGAGGCCGAGGCCGCGCGTGGCGATGATGCCGCGCTGGATCTCGCTGGTGCCGGCGGCGATCGTGGCGGAGACGGCGCCCAGATAGGCGGTGGCCTGGTCGCGAAGCTGGTACTTCGAGCCGCCGCGGAGCTCGCCGGCCATGCCGAGCAGGTGCATGCCGGTGAGGGCGATGCGCTGGCTCATTTCGCTGCCGAACAGCTTGCTGGCGCTGGCTTCGTGGTTCGGGACGAGGCCGCGCGCCTGCATGGTCGCGACGCGATAGGCGAGGAACGTTCCGACGCTGACGTCGACGGCGCGGTCGGCGAGCTCGTAACGCACGGACGGGCGCTGTTCGACCAGGGCGGGATGCTCCCGGGCGAGCTCCACGAGGTTCTCGACGTTGCGGCGGCCGCCGGCGAAGGCCTGGATGCCGCTGCGTTCGAAGTCGAGCGCGACAGCCATGTGGTACCAGCCGCGGTTCACTTCGCCCACGACCTGCGTGGCCGGCACGCGCACATCTTCGAAGAAGACCTCGTTGAAGCTGTGCTGGTCGGCGATGTTCACAAGGGGGCGCACGGTGATGCCGGGCGACTTCATATCGACCATGAACATCGTGATGCCCTTGTGCTTGGGGGCGTCGGGGTCGGTGCGGGCGGCGAGCCAGCCCCAGTCGGCGAGGTGGCCGCCGCTGGTCCAGATCTTCTGACCGTTGATGACGTAGTCGTCGCCGTCGCGGACGGCGCGGGTCTGGAGGGCGGCGAGATCGCTACCGGCGCCAGGTTCGGAGTAGAGGGTGCACCACCAGTCGTCTGCGTTGGTGATGCGCGGGATGAACTTCTTCTTCTGCTCTTCGGTGCCATAGAGCATGAGGCTGGGCCCGACCCAGGCGATGCCCATATTCATCGACGGGGCGCCGGCGTAGGCCATCTCCTCGTTGTAGACGAGCTGGCGCATGTGGTCGGCGCCGCCCCCGCCGTACTCCTTCGGCCAGGCCATGGCGAGCCAGTCGCGCTGGGCGAGCTTCTTCTGGAAGCCCATGGTGTAGTTGTAGGCGTCCTCGCGGCTTTCGAAGTCGCCGCGGTTGAGTGGGTCTCCGGGGAGCTCGTCCTTGATGAACTGGCGGACTTCCTGGCGGAAGGATTCGACCTCGGGGTCGAAGGAGTAACGCATGGCGGGCCTCCGGGCGGCGGGTTGTTTCGTGTCGGGCGAAGCATAACGGCTGTGGAGGCGGCTCGCACCTTGGGGAAAGCGGCGGTAGTGTGGCGGCGTGGTCCGCAGCGGGGGCGGGACCGGGGTAGGCATGACGGTTCGATGGACGCGCGCCGCGATGCTGGTGGCGGCGGTGTTGATGTTGCTGGGCGGGCTCGGGGCGGTGCTGGCGGGCGGCGGCGGGTCGGCCGAGGCGCAAATCGAGCACGAAGGGAACGTGATCGAGATTCTCCCGGGGGACCTCGGATTCAACCCGGAGCACTGTCAGCTAAACCGAAACGGCAGCATCGTGCAGTTCTACAACACGGACAACGTGCCGCGAAGGATCATCCAGCCCTCGATCTCGGTCGATCCGGAGGCCACGCCGGAGCTCGATACAGGCTACATCGAACCCGGGACCTACTCCGGCAAGTGGCAGGTGCAGGGCTACGAGATCATCAACTACGAGGACGCGGACAATCCGTCGCTCAAGGGCGAAATCGTCGCGCCGCTCTACCCGGCGCCCGACATCTGCCAGCCGCTGCCGCCGACGCCGACGCCGACGAACGCGCCGAGCGTGACGGCGACGCCTACCGAATCGCCGACGGCAACGCCATCGCCGACGCCGCAGCGCTCGCCGCGGTGTATCGGCGCGGCGGGCTGCGCGGTGGCGCCGTATATCGCGAGGGACGAGGATAATTGACGATTGACGATTGACGATTGTCGATTGGCGATTGGCGATTGGGAGTGCCCGGTGCTCAGTGCCCGGTGCCCGGTGCGAAGGGGGCGCGCGAGGGCGAGTTAGCGGTCGCGGTACTGACGGCGCGCGGACGGGTGACGGGTGAGTCCGTGGGGCGTGGTCGTCCGGGAGGGGGAAGGACGTGCCCTGCGCAGCGGCCGCGGTGGGCCGCGACTCCTGAGGGCGTGGGGCGGGCAGGCCGGGCGTGGGGCCCGGCCGCTAGCGCTTGCGGTGGGTTGGGGCTAGTCGGCCCAGTCGGGTTTGCGGAGCTGGCTGCGTTCGCGGCGGGCGATGCCGCGGGCGATGTCGTCGTTGGCCTTGCGCACGAGGTCGTCCATGTCGTCGCTGCCGAGCCGGAGCGAGGTGGAGCGCCAGCGCTTGAGCATGGCGCGGTCTTTGTCGCTCAGGCCGGCTTCGTCGGCCATGTGGTTGACGAGGACGCTGATGGCGTCGGCGAGTTCGTCGTCGGTCAGGCGGATTTCCATCTACTTCCTCACCGTTTCGTAGCGGCCGCGGTTCTTGACGCGGCGCATGAACTTCTCGTCGATGCGGGCGTTGAGGGCCTCGTTGATTTCGTCGGTCAATTTGGCCATGGCGTCGCTGGTCTCGGGCCGGTCGGAGCGCCAGCGGCGGAGCGCCTCCTTGCCTTCGTCCGAGAGGTCGGCGTTATCGATGGCTACGGCGCTGACGAGCATCATCAGAGACCAGGCTTCTGGCTCTTCGAATAAGACAATCATCCCTACTTCCCCGTGAATTGCGGTGTGCGCTTCTCCAGGAAAGCGCGAACCCCTTCCGCGCGATCTTTCGTGGTCTGGAGGAGCAAGGTCAAATCGGTCTCGAAGCGAAGGGCCTGTTCGAGCGGGAGCCCGAGGCCGCGCCAGATAGCCTCCTTCGCCAGGCGGGTGGCGATGGGGCCCCGAGCGGCAATGGTGCTGGCGAGCTTCTCGACGTAGGCGTCGAGCCCGGCTTCGGGCGTGACGTGCGAGACGAGCCCGAGCCGCAGGGCAGCAGTCGCGTCGGCGCGGCCGCGGGCTTCGAGGACGCCGACAGAGCGCTCGATGCCGAGCAGCTGCATCATGCGGCGGGTGCCGATGGTGCGAAACCGGAGCTCGGCCGATTCGCCGGCGACGCGGATATCGCAGGAGAGGGCGAGGTCGAGCGCGTGCCCGGCGACCTCGCCGGAGAGTGCGGCGAGCGTAGGGAGCGGGAAGCGTTCGAGCCAGAGGAACTGCTCGTCGCTCCACTCCCGCTGGAGCGGTTC
>JBLNCO010000309.1:0-10675 GCA_050260715.1 Hyphomicrobiales bacterium
CGCCGCAGGAATCCCACCAGCACCGGCACCGGCTGGTTGGCAGAAGCGGAGTAGTGGATGTACAGCCCGATCTCCGGCGGCGGCCCGTCGCCGTCGTCGCTGCCCAGCGCCTCCAGCTCGGGCCAGAGGAACAGCGGCACCAGCACCTCGTAGCGCACGCCGCCCACGTCGATCTCCACTGAGGGCCCGGCGATGTCGCGGTGCGCCAGCACGCCCCGGAGGTGCGTGATCACCGGCTGCCTCCCGTTGTCGCTGTTGCCCGGCCAACCTGTAACACGCCGCCAGTATCCCCGACCCGCCGATCATGGTCGAAGCGCCGCGCCTCAGCCGGGCCGCAGCGCCCGCAGCCCGTTCGCTTCGCGGCGCGCGTTCACGACCCGAAGGATCTCCGGCTCCCCCGTGATCAGCCGCGAAAGCTGACCGGTGCTGATGCCCAGCACGGCGGCCGTGTCCGAAATCGAGTACTCGAGCGCCGCCATCAGGTCGAGCAGCGCCTGCACCCCCGGCCAGAACGCCGGGTTCCGGCCACCCACGCGGTCGCGCTGCCCCAGCGGCAAAATGCGCCGCAACTCCTCGGGAGGCTCGTAGCCCGCGAGGTCGACCGGCCGCCGCACTCCGGCCGCGATCGCGGCCCGCAGCCTCCGCAGCGCGAGCTCGCGGTTCTGGTGCTGCGATCGGCTCTCGAACGCCTGCGCGACCAGCCCGGTCGGGTGATGGCGCAGCCGCACCGCGCTCTCGGTTTTGTTCCGCTTCTGCCCGCCCGGCCCCGATGCCCGGAACGTATCGACCGAGCACTGCGCGAGCAGCTCGTCGTCGCTGAGCTCGAGATAGCCCCTCACCGCTCCATCATGCCAGCGGCGGCGCTCAGTGCCTCGCGTGCCGAATACCTTCGAACCTGCCTCCCCGAGGCGATTTCCCCCTTGCAGTTCGTCGCTTGTGAGAGATTCGCCAGCCACACGGTACGGACGGGGAGCGCGTTGCAAGGGCCTTCGGGTCGAAAGTTGAGACGGTACCGGGCGAAACGGGGGCATCGCGTGAGTCAAATCCTGGTCATCGAGGACGAGGCGCCGATTATCGAATTCCTCGGGCGGGGCCTCAGCTTCAAGGGCTACCACGTCACCCTCGCCCGCACCGGCGAAGACGGCCTCGCCACCATGGACGAGCGGCCACCCCACCTCATCCTCCTCGACCTCATGCTTCCCGGCATGGATGGCCTCGACGTCTGCCGCACCGTCCGCTCCCGCACGCGTGCGCCCATCATCGTCCTCACCGCCCGCGACAGCACCGACTCGAAGGTCGCCGCGCTCGACGCCGGGGCCGACGACTACGTCGTGAAGCCTTTCTCCTTCGCGGAGATCCTCGCCCGCATTCGCGCCCACCTGCGCCGCGAAGGCGTGGTGTCGCACCAGGTGGTGCGCGTGGGCCCGCTGGTGCTCGACCCCGCGTCCCGCCGCGTGCAGAGCGGCGACCGGCGGGTCGAGCTCACGCCGCGCGAATTCGACCTCCTCGAACTGCTCATGCGCAACGCCGGCCAGGTCGTGCCCCGCGCCCTCATCCAGGAGCGCATCTGGGGCTACGAATGGGAATCCGACTCCGACCCGGTGAAGGTCTACGTGAGCTACCTGCGCCGCAAGCTCGAAACCTGCGGCGAACGCGATGCCATCCGGGCCGTGCGAGGCGTGGGCTACTGCCTCCAGACATGAACCGGATCTCGACCGAGTACCGCCTCGCCCTCGCGTTCGCGCTCGTCCTCGCGATCATCCTCGCCGCCACCTTCGTCACCCTGCACACCATCCTCGCGAGCGACGCCACCCGCGAGCTCGACCTCAGCCTCAAGAGCGCCGCCGACGATGCCGCCAGCCGCATCGACCCCGCCGCGGGCGGTCTCGGGCACGCGAACATGCTCCTCGACATCCATTCCACGGCCGGCCTCGCCGCCGCGCCGCCGCTGGTCGTAGTTCGCCGGCCAGACGGCTCCGTGCTCTCGTCGACCCTCCCCCTGGACGATGCCGGCCGCCTTCTGCCGCCGACGGTCCTCGAATCGGCGCGCGCCGGCAACCCCGGGTTCCACTCGCTCGAGGCCTCGCCCGGGAACACCCTCCGCATCTACACCCGCCCCGTCCGCGACAACGATGGCAAGCTCGTCGCTATCGTCCAGGCCGCGGGCCGCCTCGACCCGCTGGCCGAGTCGTCCGGCCGCCTCGGCGCGCTGCTTGTACTCGAAGGGGCGATCGGGCTGGTGCTCGGCGCAGCGGTCGCCGCGGCGCTCACGAAGGCAACAATGCGCCCGCTTTCGAACGTCGTGCAGTTCCTCCGCGCCAGGGACAGGATCGGCCCCGGCGACCGCCTGCAACCCGAAGGCCCGCCAGACGTTCGCCTGCTCGCGAACTCGCTGAACGAAATGCTCGAACGCTTCGAGCACGAGCTCGACGACCGCCAGCAGTTCGTCATGACCGTCTCCCACGAGCTCCGCACGCCACTCACCGCCCTTCGCGGCACGATCGATGTCCTCCTGCTCGCCCACTCGCTCGACCCGCCGGCGCGCCAGCAGCTCCAGAGCATGTCGCAGGAGTGCGCGCGCCTGCTCCGGCTCAGCCAGAACCTGCTCCTGCTGGGCCGCGCCGAGCTCGGCTTCGGCATCGAACGTGTGCCCGTCCAGCTCGAGGACATCGTCGTGGATGTCGCCCGCGAGGCCCGCGCCCTCAGCCCCGGCAACGACCTCCGCGTGGAGGTTCGCGGCCAGGCATTCGCCCTCGCCGACCCTGACCGCCTCCGCCAGGCGCTCCTCAACCTCCTCGACAACGCCTTCCGCCACGGCGGCGACCGCGTGACGCTCCGCTTCGCTGTGGTCCGGCACGAGGCCGTCTTCGAGGTGCGCGATAACGGCCCCGGCCTTCGGCCCGAAGACGCCGCGCGCCTCGGCGACCCCACCCGCCGCACGCCCGGCAGGCACGGCGGCAGCGGGCTGGGACTGGGCGTGGTGCGCTGGGTGGCAGCCGCTCACGGCGGCCTGCTCGAAGCCCCGGCAGTGCGCGGCCGCCACAACCGCCTCCGTGTGCGCATCCCGCTTGTACCCGCCGAAGCCGGCGGACACATCGCGCTCCCCGACCTTTCGGCCACGCTGGCCGGGCAGCCGGCCGCCGAGCCCGCACTTGTGATGGCGCCGAAAGGCGCGTCTAACCGAGTTCCAACGAGCCCGGCCTAGTGTCCCCTTGGAAATGGGTGGATTCTCCACGCTCCTCTTTTTTCTCGGGTTCGCTGCTGTCCTCGCGGGCTCGGCGAGTTACCTCGCGTGGCTCGTATCCCCACTCTTCACGTGCGCACGCGGCCTCACCGACACGGGCCTGGTCGTCGAGCTACCGGGCGGCACACGGCGTAGCGAGCGGGCGCGGCGGACCGGGCAGCTCTTCGCAGTGGCCGCTGTCATCCTCCTCGGCGCGGCGATCCTCTCCCGAATGCTGGCTACCCACCGCCCGCCCTACGCCAACCTCTGGGAATACTCCATGGCCCTCGGGTTCGGCACCCTCCTCCTCTTCCTTGTGTTCGAACGCCTCTACGGGCCGTCCGGGCTGGGGGTGGGGGTGCTGCCGCTGGTCGCCCTGCTGTTCGGGGTCGCGCAGCTGGCCTTCTCGTCCGCGGTGGAGCCGCTCGTCCCGGCCCTCCAGAACAATCGCCTGCTCGCGATGCACGTCGCCTGCATGCTCACCGCCTATAGCGCGATGTCCGTGGCCTTCATGGCGAGCCTCGTCTACCTCGCCCAACAACCCGGCCGCGAACTCTCCTGGCTTCCCGCCCGCGACCTCGCCCACACGGTCCAGGACCGCGCCATCATGCTCGGGTTTCCGCTGTTGGGGTTCGGCATCGTCCTCGGGGCCTACTGGGGCAACATCGCCTGGGGCCGCTACTGGGGCTGGGACCCGAAGGAAACCACCGCGCTCATCTCCTGGCTCGTCTACGCCGGGTACATGCACGCCCGCTCGCTCGGCCGCTGGCGCGGCGACCGCGCAGCCCTCATCTCCCTCACGGGCTTGGCGTGATCCTCTTCAACATCTTCATCGTCAACTTCGTCATCAGCGGGTTGCACAGCTATGCGGCGCCCTAGCCGCAAGAACGTGCGGAAGCTCATGGCCTGAGCCGTGGCCCGCATCACCGCCGTCCCGCACGTGCGCACCGGGCGCCTCGAACTGCCCTTGCGGCAGGTCTTCCGCCTGCTCACGTCGGTGCGCTTCGCGCTCCTCATCATCGCGCTCGTCGCCGGCGGCGCGCTGCTCGGCGTGCTCTTCCCGCAGATGCAACCCGGCGTCCGCGAAAACGCGACCCTTCGCGCGAACTTCCTCCAGGACCAGCAGGCCCGCTACGGCGGCCTCACGCCCCTCCTCGACGGGCTCCAGCTCTTCGAAGTCTTCCATTCGGCCTGGTTCTCCGCGCTGCTGGTGCTGCTCGTCGCCGCCATCTCCGTCTGCACCGTGAGCCGCTTTCCGCCCATCTGGCGGCAGATCGCCCACCCCCAGCTGCGCGTCGCCGACCGCTACCTCGACAGCGCCAGGAACCGCGCCGCCATCGATTCCCCGCCGCCCCTGGACGACGTCGTCCGCTCCCTCCGCCGCCACCACTACCGCGTGGTCCGCGTCGAAGACTCCCCGGGCGGCGCCCGCCTCTACGCCGACCGCTTTCGCTGGGCCGGCCTCGCCACCTTCGCGAGCCACCTGAGCCTCATCGTGTTCCTCGTGGGTGGCCTCGTGACCTGGCGCTTCGGCGTCCACGAGGACGTGCTCGTCGCCGAAGGCACGACCGGCCCCGTGTTTGCGCTCGACTCCGGCCGCCACATGCAGATTGAGGTCCGCGACTTCGTCCGCACGATCGACCCCGGCGGCCGCGAACGGGACATCCACACCGACCTCGCCGTTTACCGCGACGGCAAGCTGCTCGCCGCCGGCCCGACGTCCATCAACCGCCCACTGAAGGCCGCCGGCTACACCTTCCACCAGGCCGCCTTCTTCGAAGACGGCGCCGCGCTCGAAGTGCGGGAAGCGTCGACCGGCCGCGTCGTCTACTCCGAAGTGCTGCCACTGACCGGTACGCTGCCCGTGCCCGTGCTCCACGTCGAGGACCTGTCCGGCAAGCAGCTCTTCGATGGCCCCCTGCCCCCAACGTTCCTCCTGCAGGGCCTCGGCGGCGGCGCTGCTCTCGACCTCCCCGGCGGCTCTCAGCCCATCGCCGTGGCCGTGCGCCAGGTGCAGGCGCCCGAGGGCCAGGTCCCGTGGCGCCTCGTCGTGTCGGGCACCGGCGGCCTCGATGACGTTGGCTTCGGCGAAACCACCACCCTCGATGGCCTGCGTGTCACGTTCCGGTCGCTCACCGCATCAGCTTCCGCGACGGAGGCGGGGATTCCCGGCAGCGCCGCCGGCCAGTGGCTCGTGCAGATGCTCCGCGACGGTGGCCAGAGCTCGCTCCAGCTGGTCGATCCTGCGGGCGCCGTCACCCGCCTCGCGCCGGGCCAGGTCCGGCAGTCCGGGGAGTACACCTACCGCTTCCTCGGCGCGCGCAGCTTCTCCGGCATCACCGTGAAGAGCGATCCGGGCTCCGGCTTCATATGGATCGGGGCCGCACTGCTACTCGGCGGCCTGCTCTGCACGTTCTACGTGCCCCGCCGCCGGATGTGGCTGCACTGGGAGCCGGCCCGCCTGCGCCTCGCGGGCATCGGCGCCAGCGGCGACGACCTCCGCCGCGACGCCATGCCCTGACCTAGGGCCCGCTTGCGGGCGGAGGTGGCGGTGGGGGCGGCCCGCCCGACCGCGCGCGGTTGTTCTGCAGCATCATCGCCAGCAGGAACGCGAGCACCGCCAGCAGCGCGAACAGGATCGCCACGCCGAAGATCGCGATCGTCCCCACGCCCACGCCGTCGTCATCGTCGCTGTTGGAGTTCGTTGCCTGGCTCGCGGAGCGCGTGGGCGCCTCGGTCGGCGCTGCCTGTTGCGGGCGCTGCGTCGGCGCCGGTGTTGGCGCAGCTTGCGCCCCTATCGCCGCCAAAAACTCCTTTTCGAAGCCCGCCAGGTCGAACTGGTACACCTGCTGTAGCGCCTGGTCGAAGCGCGTGCCCTTCTTGATGGTGGCGAAGAACTCCGCGTACTTGTCGGGCCCGCCCTTGTCGACCAGGTACTTCACCATCGCCCACGCTTCGCCGTAGAACACCCCGACCAGCCGCGGGTCGCTCGATGGCGTGCCCATCTGCTCGAACGGGATGAGCCGCCCTGCGCGCGCCGCAGCGTTGAACGCCGTCTCGTACCCGCCGGGCGATGTCTGCGCGTAGACAGCGGTCCCTTCGTCCAGCCACGCTGGCAGCTTCGAAAGCACCCCCTCGCCGGCGGTCTGGTTCAGGATGTGCCCGAACTCGTGGCGCAGCGTGTCCGTCCGGTCCGGCGACCCGCATTCCACCGGGATCACATAGACGATGTCGTTCGTGTGCTTCGTGCCGCAGGTGGTGGTGGCGGCGTCGTAGGTCGCGCCCCGCCCCTGCTGGGCCTGCGACATCTCGTCCTCGTCGGCGAACATGATCACTTTCACCGGGATCTGCTCGAGCTGGGTCTTCAGGAGTCCCTTGCCGATCTGGTCGTACGTTTCCGCGCCGGCCGCCAGGTACTCGTTCGCCAGCTGCTCCCGGTCGCCGTGGTAGTACACCGTCATGAAGTCGTTCTGCACCGACTTCCACTCCTGGTTCGGCGGCAGGAACAGGTACTTTTGTTCGGGCGTGATCGTCACCGAGCCGTCGGCCGTCGTGATCTCCCACTTGTAGACGAACTCGCTCCCCACCGGGATGAAGTTGTTCCCGTTGTTCGTGTCGACCTTCACCGAGACATCGACGTTCGTACCGCTCGGCGGCGTCTCCGGTTTCGCCAGCGCAGTACTTCCCCGCCCGGTGAGCGAGTAGCTCAGGGAAACGTCGGTGATTTCGCTCGTAGCCGTGGCGGTAAGGTGAAACGTGAGGTCCCGCGGGTACCCGCTTTCGACCGTGGAGCTCTGGACCGTGGCGTCGGCGCGGGCGGCTGCCGGCAGGCCGAGGGCCGCGAACGCGATCATGATGGCGGCCACCGGCACCAGCACCCGAGTCATTCGCCTTCACCCACCCGCGACTTCAGGTATGCCTCGATAAAGGCGTCGATCTCGCCGTCGAGCACCGCGGTGGTGTCGCTCGTCTCGTAGTCGGTGCGGAGATCCTTGACCATCTTATAGGGGTGCAACACGTAGTTGCGGATCTGGCTCCCGAACGAGACATCCACGTGCTCGCCCTTTAACCGCGCCTTTTCCTCTTCCTGCCGCTTCAGTTCGATTTCCAGCAGCCGCGATTCGAGCACCTTCAGTGCGCTCTCTTTGTTCCGGCCCTGTGAGCGCTCGTTCTGGCAGGTCACCACGATCCCCGTCGGGATGTGCGTGATGCGCACCGCTGTCGAGTTCTTCTGCACGTTCTGCCCGCCAGCACCGCTCGAACGGAACACGTCAACCCGGATGTCGTCGTCGCTAATCTCGATTTCGCCCGCGCCTTCCACTTCGGGCATCACTTCCACCTTCGCGAAGCTCGTCTGGCGCGTGGCGGCCGCGTTGAACGGCGACTGCCGCACCAGACGGTGCACGCCGCGCTCGCTCTGTAGATACCCGAACGCGTACGGCCCCTTCACCTCGATGGTCACGCTCTTGATGCCCGCTTCTTCGCCCTCGGTCACGTCGAGGATGTCGGTGGCGAAGTTGTGGCGCTCAGCCCAGCGCAGGTACATCCGTAGCAGCATCTCCGCGAAGTCCTGCGCATCCGTGCCGCCTGCCCCCGCATGGATCGCGAGGATCGCGTTGCGGTTGTCGTACTCCCCCGACAGCTGCAACTGGAACTCGAGGCTCTCCAGCGTCTGTTCGAGGTCGCGGAGCTCATCCTCGGCGCTCCGCGCCACCGTCTCGTCGTTCTCGTCGATGGCGAGTTCGAGCAGTTCGGCCGTCTCTTTCGCGCGGCGCTCCAGCCCCCGCCACGTCTCCACGTGCGAACGGGTGCTCGCGAGCTGCTGCATCATCGAACGCGCCCGCTCGGCGTCGTCCCAGAAGCCGGGTTCGGTGGATTGTGCTTCGAGATCGTCTACTTTTGCCTCGTCGCGTGCGAGGTCAAAGGCGCACCAGGATATCCGAGATGCGCCGGACAAGGTCGTTGGCTCGACTCAACAGGTCCTGCATACGCCAAGCGTACCGGAGCCAAACCTTAAGCGTCAGCGCCGCGCCCGCTACTTCCCCTCGGCGATGTCCTCGAACACGTCCCCGCTCCACGGCGTGACATACACATCCACCGTTGCGACCGTCCCGTTCGGCTTCGAAATTGTGCCCAGGTCGAACGGCCGCCGTCCGCCCGCCGGCAGCGTATCGACGTACGTCGTTCCGCCGCCGATCGCCTTCCCGCTCGCGTCCCGCAGGATAGCCGTCACCGCCACCGAGTCGACCGCTGCCGCGTACGGGTTCACGATTTCGCCCGTCACCCGGTAATACCCGAAGCTGTCGGCCCGGCTCGTCACGCCCGTGGTTGTGAACTCGGGGAACGACGACGGCCCGGCCTTGCTCTCCCGCCAGTCCGCTTCCAGCGGCTCGATCTCCACCGTCGCCGGCTGCCCGCCCGTGACCGTCAGCTGGGTGGCGAAATGTACGGTGCCGCCCGGCGCAATCGCCCAGAACGTCTGATCGCTCGTCGCCAGCACCTTCCCGTCGGCGCCCCGCGCCGTCGCGCTCACCGACGCGAACTCGCCGAGCAGGTCGTCGTTGGGGTTCTCGATCTCCGCGAACCACCAGACGTAGGTCGTATCATCCGACTCGCCCGCGATCCACCACTCGCTCTTCGTCACCACGAGCGGCTTCGCATCGGGCGTGGCCGTCTTCGTCCCGATGCTGATCTCCGGCTCGTCCTCGTCGTCCGATTCGTCTCCGTCCGAATCGAAGCTCATGCCGGAGCAGTCGGTCAGTACCCACTTGCCGTCCTCGTAGGCCCACTGCTCGAACTCGTCGGCGCCGCCAAGGTCGAGGTCCGGCTGGCCCTTCACCGACCACGCGACTTTCGCCTCGCCCCTGTCGCCCTCGAAGTTGCGGACCTCGACCTCGCCCACCTCCAGGTCCTCGAACTCGACGCCCATGAACCCTTCGAAGAACGCTCGC
This sequence comes from Hyphomicrobiales bacterium, assembly GCA_050260715.1. Classification (GTDB taxonomy): domain Bacteria; phylum Chloroflexota; class Dehalococcoidia; order Tepidiformales; family Tepidiformaceae; genus JALOAP01. The sequence goes on from JBLNCO010000309.1 coordinate 9,175, forward strand.
GCCACGAGCAGCGTTCCTACGAAGTCGCTGAACGACACGTCCTTGCGGCACTCTTTCGAGTACCGGTTGTAGAGGTCCCGTGCCTCGTTATCGAAAATCGCCCGGGTCGAGTCCGCCGCAGCCGCCTTCAGGCCTTCTTCGGTGCGCTTCTCGCCGTTGTCGCTGCTGCTTGAGCAACCCGCGAGCCCCGCGCAGGCGACCAACACGCATGCCAGCCACAGAGTCCTGGCCACCGTGACACCCCCGGCCGCGGCGCACCACCAGGGGCGCCCGAATTCGCGGCATTCTCCCGGATCATCGGCCACCCGCGCCACCGCAACAGCCTCGAACGAGACTGCAGGTCCTGACGAAGGCCCCGGGCCTACGGCGCGGCGCGCGTCAGGAGCCCGCCCAGCGCCGTGGGCTCCATGTCGTCGGAGAACACGCCGTCCGGGTTGTCCACAAGCCAGACGTGAAGCATCGCGGGCGTCTTGCTCAGAGTACCTCTCGCGCATTGGCCGTTCGCGGCGACCGCGACCACCTTTCCGTACCGGAGCCCTTCGCGCCCCCGGCAGGATTCGAACCTGCGACCATCCGCTTAGAAGGCGGGTGCTCTCTCCACTGAGCTACGGGGGCCCGCGCGCACAGCGTAGCAGTTTCGCCCTCTACGCTACCCCCACGCCTCGCCGCCCGACGCTCCTGTACCATGCCCCCATGCGCGTCTCACCCTCTGTCCGGGCTGTCCAGGTCCCCGATTCCGAGCCCATGCACCCCGACTTCACGAGCATCTACCTCGTCGGCAAGGGCCAGGTGCTCACCATCGATTCCGGCGAGGCGATGGACCGCTATCAGTGGATGTTGCGGGGTTACCTCGCCGCCACCGAAAAGGCGGAGATCGCCCTCTCCGCGATCACCCACCACCACATCGACCACGTCGGCAACCTGAAGTGGATGCACGATGAGCTCGGCGCCGAAGTCCTCGTCCCGAAGGCGGCCCGTCCGTTGCTCAGGCGCCACCTTCCCCGCTCCGGCGTCGATTCCATGACCGAAGGCAAGGTCATCGACCTCGATGGTGGCGTGCGCGTCCGCGTGCTCTTCACGCCCGGCCACAGCGTCGATTCCGTCTGCTACTACCTCGAAGAAGAAGGCGTGTTGTTCTCGGGCGACACGCTGCTCGGCAGCTCCACAACCACCGTCGGCGACCTCGGGGCCTACCGCCGCACGCTCAAGCAGCTCCTCGAACTGCCGAACCTCAAGGTCATCTGCCCCGGTCACGGCCCGCTCGTCCACGACCCCCGCGAACGCCTGCAGTCCTACATCGACCACCGCGACATGCGCGAACGCCAGATCATCCAGGTGCTCAAGGAGCACGGCGCGATGTCGAGCTGGGACATCATGTTGAAGCTCTACCCCGACATCAACACGCGCCTCCGCCGCGCCGCCGACAACAACGTGCGCGCGCACCTTCGCCAGCTCGAAGAAGAAGGGCGGCTCACCGTGTTCGAAGGCAAGCCACGCAAGC
>JBLNCO010000310.1:0-7716 GCA_050260715.1 Hyphomicrobiales bacterium
GTAAGCCGCACCGCCGTGTCGCCGTGGCCCGCCGACACCCGGAACGCGCGCGTCCCATCCTCCGCGGGCACCTCGGTCACCGAACGGTCTTCGTCCGGCATCCAGCTCAGCCCGGGCAGCCTGTCGTTGGCCACGCGCTCGATGCCCTCGAGGAACTTCTGCGCGCCCGCCTCGTCCTCGAACGCGAACGCCTCGCAGAGCACGTTATCGGGCGGGTCGAACGGCGGGTCTTCGACAATCTGTTTCCAGTAGCTGAAGTGCCCGCCCACGAACCGCGCCTCGCGCAGGGCCGCTTTCCGCTCGGAGGGATGATCCGCCAGGTCGGCCAGGTTGGAGGCGGTGAAATCGCCGGTGATCTGCAGCAGGTAGTCCGAGGGCACATCGCCGCTGACGCAGACGAGCTCGTCGGGGATGTCCGCGTCGCTCCCGCCGCCGCCAAGGCAGCCGGCGGCCGTGAGCACGACCACGGGGAGGCAGAGTGCGAGGCGCCTATTCACCGTCCTCTTCGGGCGTTTCCGGCCCGATGAGCCCGTGGGCCGCGGAGTAGCGTTCGACCAGGACGATCAGGCCCAGGAATGGAAAGAAGGCCGCCGCCGCCACCAGCGCCCACCACGACGGGATGATCGCGAGCAGGATCGCAGCCGCCGCAGTGAACCCCATCCCGATGATGGACAGGATGCGGCCGGCCAGGACGTACGGCGTTACGGGCGTGTTCACCTGGGGAGCCTCACTCCCCGATCTTCGCCGTCGGCGGCCAACGGGTCTAGCCGCGCGCGAAAATGGGAGGCGGGCGGCGTGCTGCTGCACCGCCGCCCGCCCGGGGATTGGCTCGAAACGCGGCTACTGGCCGGCTGCCACCGGCGCCGGCTCGGCATCGAACATGTACCCGATGCCCTGCAGCGTCTTGATGATGGTCGGGTTGCCCGGCTCCGGCTCCAGCTTGTGGCGCAGCCGCGACACCCAGACGCGCAGGTACTGCAGGTCGTCGCGGTATTCGGGTCCCCACACCTTGCTCAGCAGCTCGGCGTTCAGGATGACCTTGCCCGCGTTCGCCGCGAGGTGCTGCAGGAGCAGCCACTCGGTGCGCGTGACCGAGACGAGCTCGCCGTCGCGCTTCACCAGCCGCCGCGTGAGGTCGATCTCCACGTTCGCGGCCCGCACAATGCGCTCCGAGTCCTGGCCGGTGGTGCGGCGGAGCACCGCGCGGATGCGGGCGCCCAGCTCGTCGAGGCTGAACGGCTTAACGATGTAGTCGTCGGCGCCGAGTTCGAGGCCGCGCACCTTGTCGGCGTCCTTGTCCTTCGCCGTGACGAGGATGATCGGGGTGTTCGAGCGCTCGCGGATGCGGCGCATCACTTCCAGGCCCGTGATCTCCGGCATCACCACGTCGAGGAGCACGCAATCGGGGCGCCGCTCCTCCACAATGCGCAGTGCCTCCTCACCGTTAGAAGCCGTCATTACGCGGAAGCCCTGGGCGGTCAGCTCGAGCTTGATCAGGCGAAGAATGCCAGCCTCGTCATCGACGGCCAGCAATAGCGGTTGCGTACTCATGCGTTCGACTCCTCATACAGTGGCAGGGTGAAACCGACTTCGAGCCCACCTTCCGCCCGCGGGCTCGCCCAAATGCGGCCGGACATCGCCTCGACAAGCCGCTTGCAGAGCGCCAGGCCCACACCCGACCCTCCGACAAGCTTCGAGGTCCGTTCCGACCGATAGAACCGTTCGAAAATCCGGTCCGTTTCCTCCGGATCGACTCCCACGCCCCGGTCCATCACGCGGATCTCCGCCTCATGGCCGTTCACCGACGCGACCGTCACGACGATCGGCGAATCCGCGGGACTGTACTTGTCCGCGTTGCTGAGCAGGTTCCGCATCACCTGCTCGAGGTAGGTCGGCTCGGCGGCGAGTGTGCGCAGGCCGGGCTCGACCTCGAGCCGTACCTTCCGCTCCGGGCGGCGCAGGCGGAACGATTCGATCACGCGTTCGAACATGCGCTGCGCGAGCACCGGCTCGATCGCGACCTCGTTGTTGAACTCGATATGCGCCATCGTCAGCAGGTTCTCCACCATCCGGAAGAGGCGATCCGACTCCTGCTCGATGTCGGCGATGATCGAAACACGCGTCGTCTCGTCGAGCTGCGTCCTTCGCGAACGCAGGATCCGCGCGCCGCCGTTGATGACGGTGAGAGGCGTCCGAAGCTCGTGCGACATCATGCTCAGGAACTCGTCCTTGGCATCGTTCGCCCTCCGCAGCTCGACCTCGCGTTGTTGGGCCTCACCATAAAGTCGCGCGTTGTCGATGAACAGCCCTGCGCGATGGGCAATATCTTCCGCGAGGGCCAGTTCGGCCGGTGTGTACCGCCGCCCCTCTTCCGAAGTACAGAAAGTGATAGCCCCGAATACCCTGCCCCGTGCCCGCAGTGGCACCGACATCACCGAGCGCAATTTTGCCGCGCGCAGGGTCGCCAGGTGCTCCGGGCTGCTGGCCACGGAGGCGAGCATCTCGTCGGTCACCTCTTCGTAGAGCTGCGACTTGCCCGAATTGACCAGGTTCTGCACGCGTTGCGGCGCGCCCGCGTCGGTATAAGCGTCCTCGCGGAGCCTGGCCGCGACATCGGCAGCTGCGGGGTCGCGATGGGCGACGACTGCCCGGCGCATGCGCCCGTTCGCTTCCAGCACGTCGATCCAGCAGAAGTCACCGAACGCCGGCAACGCGAGGCGCGCGAGGCTTTCGAGCGCCTCTTCGTATTCGAGCGAAGACCCCATCTGCGTCCCGACTTCCGCCAGCAGCCGGAGCGCTTCGTTCGCTTTCAGCAGCTGCGACTCGATGCGCTGCGAGTCTTCCCAGAGCCGTGCGTTGTCGACGAACAGGGCCGCCCGGCGTCCGAGCTGGAGCGCGACCTGGAAGTCCGCATCGTCGTAGTGGCGGTCGCTGTCGCTGAGGATGAACGCGATCGCCCCGAGTGTGCGGCCATGTGCCGTGAGGGGTACCCCGATCGCCGACTTCAGCCCCATCCCCCGGAGCATCTTGAGCTGTTCGGGGTCCCGCGCGGAGCTTGCGAGCAGCTCATCTGGGATTTCGCGGAGGAACACCGGCTGCCCGCTGCGCAGCTGTTCGACGATCGCATTCTGGGACCGGCCGATCGCGCTGTAGCGGGCCTGGATCTCCTGGGCCGCGCGCACCATGCGCGGGTCCTTGTGCGCGACCACCACTCTGCGCGGGCGCCCGTCCGGCTCGACCACGTCGATGGTGCACCAGTCGGCGAACCGCGGCACCACCAGCCGGGCGAGGTTCGAAAGCACTTCGTCGAGGTCCAGCGACGACGCGAGCTGGGCGCCCGCATCCGCCATCAGCTGAAGCGCCTCGTTCGCGCGCTGCTGGTCGGTGTAGAGCCGGGCGTTGTCCATCGCCAGCGCGGCGCGCCGCGCGAGCTCTTCGGCGATGGCGAGGTCGGCGGGCGTGTAGGGCCTGCCACCCTCGCTCCGAACGCACATGAGGGCGCCGATGGTTCGGCCGCGCACGGCCAGCGGCACGCCCACGAGCGACCGCGGCTCGAGCGACTGCATGACGGCCAGCTGCTCTTCGTCTTCGATCGCGCGCGAAAGCCCCTCGTTCGTTATCGAAGGGAGAAGCAGCGGCTTCCCGCTGCGGATGATCTTCGCGACCGCATCCCGGTCGCCGACCGTCGAACCCTGTGCGTCTTCGAGCTGTTCGAGGATTGGCAGCGCGCGCGGGTCACGGTGCGCGGCCGCGACGCGCTCGAGGCGGCCGTCGGGCTGGACTGCCGTAATCGTGCACCAGTCCGCGAAGTCGGGGACGGCCAGTTCGGCCAGGCGCGCGGGCATTTCCTGGTAGTCCAGCGACGACGTCAGCGAAGCCCCGGCGTCCGCGAGGAGCCGCATCGAGCGTTCGGCGGTCTTCCGGTCGGTGATGTCGATGCAGGAGCCGACGTAGCCGGCGAACTCCTGGCCCGGCAGCACGAGCGGCGTCGCCCGGGAGAGCACCCAGCGGTACTCGCCGTCGCGCCGGCGGAGCCGGTACTCGGTCTCGAAGGCCTCGCGCCGCTGCCGCGCCGCGCCGTAGATTTCGTCCCAGCGCTGGCGGTCGTCGGGGTGGATCTTTTCGAGCCAGCCGGAGCCGAGTTCGTGTTCCAGCGGCTCCCCGGTGAAGTCGAGCCACACCTGGTTGAACCATGTGGCCAGGCGGTCGGCGTCCGATACCCAGATCATCGCGGGGGCGGCATTCGCCATCGTACGGAAACGTTCTTCGCTGGCCGCGAGAGCCTCCTCCGAGGCTTTGCGCTCCGTGATGTCGAGTGCAACACCGATCACGTGGGAGGCTTCACCGTTCTCGTCGGGAATGGCACAGCCGACACCCGCGATCCAGCGCAGTCCGCCGTCTCGATCGCGCACCCGAAGTTCTACGCGAAGGTCGCCGTTCGGTAGCGATTCCTCGATAGCTTCCCGAAACCGTGGCCGGTCCTCGGGGATCAGCCGCTCGACGAATGCATCGAATGTCCCCGGGAAGGTTCTGGGTTCGAACCCGTACAACGCCTCAAGCGAACCCGACCATTCCAGGCGTCCGGTCGAGATGTCCCAGTCCCAGGTGCCCATGCCGGCCGCCCACTGGGCGAGCCGGGCCCGCTCCTCGCTCCGCTGAAACCCGGCGGCGCCGCCGCTGGCCTGCATCGCGGGGCCCCGGGGGCTGTCGATTTCGTAGCTCATGCCGCTTGCGGTTTCCCGATCGCATCCCGCACCCGCTCGCCAGCCCGCGTCGTGCCACGCTCGAAACCGGGCGCACCGTTGCGCGCCGGGCACGGCAGGGCGGCGGGTGGTCGTGAGCTGGTCAGGGGCATGTTCCGATTCTCCTGAGAGCAGCGCCGGATTGGTTGCACAGGTATGCCGGTCGACCGTTATGGGCTTGCAAGGGAACCATAACCCCCCCTGCTTTAGTCGCGATAACCTTCGTCATCGGCCATGTGTCGAAGGTATTACAGGCCCGTCCCGCTTCGACGCCCCTGCCGAAGGCCACCGCGTGCATCCTAATACAACGGGTCGCCGGCCAGCTTCTCGCGCCAGAGCTCTTCGAGCGCATCCAGGTCGCGCTGAATCCCCGCTCGCGTGGCGTCCGGTTTTGTCTCGAGCACTTCCAGCACTTCGAAATCGAAGGCGTCGATGCCGAACTCACGCACGTCCTTCTCGAGCCGGCGATCCAGCACCACCGGCGAGTTCGTCGCCTTCCCGAAGGCGATCTTGTTGCGCATGCTCGCCAGGTTCGCCGTCCCGCGGACGAGGCTCCGCCCCGTGTGCGTGTTGGTAATCCGGTAGACGCCGGCCTCCGGGGCCGTTTGCCGGTACTGAGCCGTGAGCTCTTTACGCCGCGATTTGCTGTCCATTGGTCCTCCGTGTCCATCGTGGCACGCCGCCGCTGCCGATTACAGCCGTTGCCGGGCGATTTCGCCGCTCGTACGATGCAGCCACCATCGGCCGCGCGCTGCGGCCATCTCGTTGCCAGGGGGCCCATGACCACCATTCCCGAAACCACCTCCTATCCATCGGCAGCCGGCACGAAGATCGCCTGGCCCCGCGACCGGGAGATCGTGAACCCGGGCACGCCTCTGCCCGAGGGCACCGTCGTCGTCTCCGCCGACAGCCACGTGATGGAGACGGCCGACCTCTGGAAGGACCGCCTGCCGGCCCGGTTCAAGGACCGCGCACCGCGGCTCTGGTGGGACGACGAGGGCTATTCGCACCTCGAAGCTGAAGGCCGCCTGCTCGACGTGCCCGGCCTCAACACCATGCTCGTCGAAGGCCGCGAAGGCATGCTCGACGTCGAAGAGCGCATCAAGGACCTCGACGCCGAGGGCGTGGACAAGGACGTCATTTTCCCGCAGCGCACCCTCTCGCTTGTCGGCCTGCAGGACCTCGAACTCCGCGATGCCTGCATGCGCGCCTACAACGAATGGCTCTCCGACTACTGCAAGCCCTACCCGGACCGGCTCTACGGCGTGGGAATCCTCAACTGGTGGCAACCCGATGCGGCGAAGGACAACCTCCAGGAGCTGAGGGCGCTCGGGTTCAAGGCGATGGAGATCCCCTCATCGCCGCCGGGCGTGTACTACAACAGCCGTTCCATGGAGCCGCTCTGGGACGCCATCGAAGAGAGCGGCTACCCCATCTCCTTCCACATCGGCGAGAACATCATCACGAAGGGCATGGGTGCGCTCGGCACCTTCCAGATGCAGAGCTTCTCGCCGTTTCGGCGCCTCTTCGGGCTGCTCACGTTCTCCGGGATCCTCGAACGGCACCCGAACATGAAAGTCATCTTCACGGAGGGCGGCATCCATTGGGTCCCCGCCGCGCTCTTCGACGCCGACCGCATCTACCGCGACTTCGAAAGCGAGATGAACCCGAAGCTCGCGAACATGCCCAGCTACTACTGGTGGCAGAACTGCTACGCGACCTTCCAGGAGGACCCGATCGGGCTCGAGCTGCTGGAACACACCGGCGCCCACAAGGTGCTCTGGGCCTCGGACTACCCACACCCCGAGAGCACGCTCGGCTACTCCGCGCAGACCATCCGAGACATCTTCGCGGCCACCAGCGAGGAGAACGCGAAGGCGATAGTCGGCGGCAACGCCTGCGAGATCTGGGGCCTCTAGCTTCGGCGCTCCGGACGGCACACGGCGGCCGGGCATTTCGCCCGGCCGTTCTCGTTGCTGGGCTTTCCGCGGGCTAATGCCGGTGTCCGCGGGTGGCGGCGGCCAGCACCCTGAGCTTGTCGCGGCGCCGGCCGACGAACAGCAGCGAAGGCAGGCCGCCCCGGAGGACGCCCGTTTCGGGGGCGAACTGCACCGCCCGGCGTAGCCGCCAGCGGGACTGCGGCCGGAGCGAGAGGATGTCGTCGCGGTTCCACGCCAGGTCCTGCAGCTTACGCGAGATCCAGCCCTGCTCGTCGCAGAGCGCCAGGGCGCCGGGTGGCAGCGGAGTCCCGAGCATCTCCCTGAGCAGCCGGAGCGCCTGGGCCACGCTCGCCAGGCAGCCCTGCCGCGCGGCGCGCTCCCGCACCTCCTGCCAGTCGAGATCCTGCCCGCGGACGATGAGGTCCAGGTCCTTGAACCAGATGAGCCGATTGAACCCATGCCGGTGCAGGTGCACGGCGAGCTGGACGAAGAGGTCGTGCGGTTCGAGCACCCGCGCTTCGCCGCGCCCGAACCTGGCCGGCGTCGCCCGTTCCCAGATTTCGTCCATGCCCACGGGTTCGAGGCCGATCTGCAGGTGGTCGCAGTGCACCTCGACGACCCGGTCGCCGGCGCGGTGGATGAAGATGCGCTGGAAGAGCCCGTGGCACTGGTGCAGGCGGTGTGCTTCGCCCATGCCTTCCTTCTCGGCGTAGCCGCGGCGCTCCAACATCGCCGTCACCGTTGGCAGCGACTGTTCGTTGATGAGCAGGTCCAGGTCCCCGTAGGGCCGCAGCGAGCGGTTCGGGTAGAACTGCTGCGCGACGCCGGGGCCCTTCAGCACGACCACCGGCACTTCCGCCGCGTTCAGCTCCTGGAGCAGCTGGTCGAGCTCCGCGTAGAGGCGCAGGGTGCCGAGCGCCTGCATCGAGCCGGCCTGCACGAGCGGGGCAAGCGGGGCGCGGTTGGCCAGCTCGGGGCGCGTCGCGAGAGCGGCCGCGACCCACGGCGCTGCCCGGTGCTCCACCGCCAGCTTC
>JBLNCO010000311.1:0-3096 GCA_050260715.1 Hyphomicrobiales bacterium
GGCGTAACGGTAGAACCGGTCGCTCTCGGAGGGACCCGGAGACGGTTGTTGGCGGGGTTCCTCGGCGGGGAGCGTGGGGGTTCGAGTAGCCAATGAGCTTCCGTCCAGGCCCGACCCGGGCGCCGAATCACCTTAGCACCCGGTTCCCTAAGCCTCAGTACAGCTACGCGCGAGCCGGCCCGCGTGGTTGTCCGCATTTGCTCTTTCGATAGATGCGGCGCTCCGCGGCCCATCCGGCGCCCATTGGCGGCTGGCGTGCGGCCCGGGTAGAGTTCCGCCAATCGCGAAGGAGGAGACGCATGGCGACCATTCAGTCAGCCACCGGACCGATCGACACCGCAGACCTCGGGTTCACGCTCATGCACGAGCACGTGAACGTGAACTGGCCCCCGATGATGCAGCAGTACCCCGAACTCTTCGACCGCCAGGCCGATATGGAGCGGGCGGTACAGCGGCTGAGGCAGGCGAAGGAAGCCGGCGTGCGAACGATCGTCGACCTCACGCCGATCGACCTCGGGCGGGATGCCGCGATGATCGCCGAAGTCGCGCGCCGTTCGGGGATGCAGATCATCGTCGCGACCGGGCTGTACTATTCGATCCCGTTCTACTTCCTCCTGCGCCCGGACGAGGACATGACGGCGCTCTTCGTCAAGGACATCACGCAGGGCATCGGCACCACCGGCGTGCGAGCGGGCGTCATCAAGTGTGCGACCGAACCGGAGATGCACGAGATGAACGAACGGGTGCTACGGGCGTCGGCGCGGGCGCACCGCCAGACCGGCGTGCCCATCTGCACGCACACCTACCCCGCGAACCGCACCGGGCTCGAACAGCAGCGCGTGTTCAAGGAGGAGGGCGTCGACCTCGGCCGCATCGTCATCGGGCACAGCGACGACTCCGACGACATCGGCTACCTGGAGCAGATCATCCAGAACGGCAGCTACTGCGGCATGGACCGCATCGGCATCCTGCGGCCGCGCACCTCGCCGCAACGGGCCGATATGGTCGCGGCGCTGGTCGAAAAAGGCTACGCCGACCGCATCACGCTCTCGCACGACTCGTCGTGCAACTTCCACTGGGCGCCACAGGAGATGATCGACCAGGCCTTGCCCGACTGGCGGCTGACGCACATCCCGCTCGACATCGTGCCCATGCTCCGCGAACGCGGGGTCAGCGACGAGGCGATCCGCCAGATGACGGTGGAAAACCCGAAGCGCATCTTCGAACAGAACCAGCCGTACTGAGGCGCACGCGAATGGAAGAGCCGCAGGCGAGCCGGCCGCACATGCCCGGATATGGCCTTGCCCCGGCGAGCGCGGGACTCCTGCCCTGGAGCTGGGCCGAAGAGCGGCTCCGCGCCTCGCGGAACTTCTGGATCTCGACGGTACGTCCCGATGGCCGGCCGCACGCAATGGCCGTCTGGGCGGCATGGCACGACGGGCTGCTCGGCTTCAGCAGCGGAGAGCAGAGCAGGAAGGCGCAGAACCTCGTCGCGAACCCCGCCTGCACGGCAACCACGGAGTCGGCGGACGAGGCGGTGATCATCGAAGGGACCGTCACCCGCGATTTCGACCCCAGGCAGCATGCCGGGGTCGCGGAGGCCTATCGCGAAAAGTACGGGATGGGCATCGACGCCGTGCCCGGGTCGTACGTGTTCATCCTGCGGCCGCGGGTGGTGTTCGGGATCATCGAGGCGGAGGAACAGTTCTCCAGCGCAGCGACGCGCTGGACGTTCGGCGGCTGAGGGCGAGCCCCGGCCGCCCGCGAGGGAGGATTCATGGCGGATTTCGAATATACGGTCGAAGGCCCGGTGGCGGTCATGCGGTTCAATCGGCCCGAGAAGCTGAACGCGATCACCTACGAGATGATCGCCGCCATCGAGGACGCATCGAAACGGGCCGCGAGCGACCCCGCCGTGCGGTCGGTGATCGTGACGGGCGTGGGGCGGGCGTTCAGCGCCGGTACCGACCTTCAGCAGCTCTCGAACCAGCCGCCAACAACTGCGCGGGCGGAGGCGCTCGCCGCCGGCTACGACGCGGATCGCCCGGCGCCGTGGACGTTCTCGGCGATACAGAAGCCGGTGATCGCGGCGGTGAACGGCGCGGCCGTCGGGCTGGGCGTCGAATTCACGTTGCAGTGCGACCTCCGCATCGCGGCCGAATCCGCGCGATTCGGGTGGGTGTTCGTACACCGCGGCCTGGTGCCCGATACCGGCGCCGGGACGTGGCTGCTGCAGCGGGCGGTCGGGCTGCAGAACGCGGCGTACCTGCTGTTCTCGGGCGAAATCATCTCCGCGCAGAAGGCGAAGGAGATCGGGTACGTCCTGGACGTGGTGCCCGACGCCGAACTGATGGACCGCGCGATGGAGCTGGCGCTGAACGTGAGCAAGGGCGCCCCACTCGCGGTCGCGGGGGCGAAGCGGCTGCTCTACCAGGGGCTGAGCCGCGAGCCGGGCGAACACCTTCGCGAACACAGCCAGGTGCTCGGGGGGCTCTTCGCCAGCGAGGACTTCAAGGAGGGCGTGCGGGCGTTCCTGGAGCACCGGGGGCCGGACTGGCGAGGGAGATAGGGGCACCGGGCGCCGGGGCGAGTGCCCGGTGCCCGGTGCCCAGTGCCCCGTGTGCAGTCAGAGCCGCGACCGTCAGGGAGCGTCCGGGGGTGATTGGGCGAGTTGGTTCCCGGTGAGAAATTGACGATTTGTCGATTGACGATTGGCGAGTGGCGCGTTCGAACCTCGTAGGATGGTCGTAGGGCCCGGCGCAGGGGGTACGGCGCGGGCGCGGGAGGTGGCGAATGGCGCGGAGAATCCAGGAGTACGCGACGGACGACATCGTCGTGACGTTCGACCCGAACCTGTGCGTGCATGTGGCCAACTGCCTGCGAATGCTGCCGGGCGTGTTCGACGTGGGCCGCAGGAAGTGGATAGACCCGTCCGCGGCGGCGCCCGAGGAGATCGCCGAGACGATCCAGCGCTGCCCGAGCGGCGCACTGCAGTATCGGCGGCTCGATGGCGGCCTGGACGAGGAGCCGGACCGCCCGACGACAGTCCGGCCAGCCCGGAACGGGCCGCTCGTCGCTCGCGGCGACATCCGCGTG
>JBLNCO010000312.1:0-10439 GCA_050260715.1 Hyphomicrobiales bacterium
ACCAGAAGGGCGGCGACCTCGTCTGCATCTACGTGGCCATCGGCCAGAAGGCCGGCAAGGTTGCGCAGATCGTCGGCACGCTCGAAGAGGCGGGCGCGATGGAGCACACCATCATCGTGACCGCGAACGCGTCCGACTCGGCCGCGCTCCAGTACCTCGCTCCCTACGCCGGCTGCGCCATCGGCGAGGAGATCATGGAGTCCGGCCGCGATGCGCTCATCGTCTACGACGACCTGAGCAAGCACGCCTGGGCTTACCGCGAGCTCTCGTTGCTCCTCCGCCGCCCGCCGGGCCGCGAAGCCTACCCCGGCGACGTCTTCTACCTGCACAGCCGCCTGCTGGAACGCGCCGCGAAGCTCGAATCCGGCGGCTCGCTCACGGCGCTCCCCATCATCGAAACGCAGGCGAACGACGTCTCGGCCTACATCCCGACGAACGTCATCTCCATCACCGACGGCCAGATTTACCTTGAGTCCGACCTGTTCAACGCCGGTATCCGGCCCGCGATCAACGTCGGCCTCTCGGTGAGCCGCGTGGGTTCCACCGCGCAGACCAAGATCATGAAGGCCGTGTCCGGCGGCATGAAAGGCGAGCACTCGCAGTTCCGCGAGCTGCAGGCCTTCGCCCAGTTCGGCACGAGCGACCTCGACGCCGCGACCCGCCGCCAGCTCGAACGCGGCCAGCGCGTGAACGAGGTCCTCAAGCAGGGCCTCCTGCAGCCGCTCAGCCTGGCCGAAGAGGTCGTCGTTGTGTACGCGCTCATGCGCGGCCACCTCGACGACGTGCCGGTGGACAAGATCCAGGACTTCGAGCACGGGATCCGCCGCTTCCTGGCGAGCAACCACCCGGACGTGGCCAACGAGATCACCGAGGTTCGCCAGCTCACTCCCGAAATCGAGGAGAAGCTCAAGGCCCTCATCAAGGAGTTCAAGGACACCGTTCCGTACTAGGACACCAGCGCCCGGGGCCCCTCGGTCCCGGGCGTACCAGCCTTCCTGACCGGGAGGCATCGCGAGACAGGACAGCATGGCGACCATTCGACAGCTCAAGCGCCGCATCTCCAGCGTTAAGAACACGGCGAAGATCACGAACGCCCTGCAGCTCGTGGCCGCATCGAAAATGCGCCGCGCGCAGGACCGCGCCGCCCAGGCCCGGCCCTACGCCGAGAAGCTGCGCCTCGTCCTCGCCGGCCTCTCGACCGGCGGCGACGAAGCCGAAGCCCGGCACCCGCTGCTCGTTAGCCGTCCCGTCCGGAACATCGCCGTGCTCCACGTCACGCCCGACCGCGGCCTCTGCGGTGGCCTGAACGCGAACCTGAACCGCGCGGCCGGCACGTTCGTCGCCATGCAGCACGAACCGGTCTCCATCATTGCCGTCGGCAAGAAGGGCCGCGACTTCTTCGTCCGCGCCCACAGCCACGTTACCGCCGAGTTCACCGACCTCGGCGACTACCCGACGCAGTCCGACACCCTCGGCATCTCGCGGCTTGTCATCCAGGACTACCTCGAAGAGAAGGTCGACCGCGTTTACATCGCTTACCCGGAACTCATTTCGACCGCCGTCCAGCGGCCCGCGATTCGCCAGGTGCTGCCCATCGAGCCGCCGCAAATGGAGAGCGCCGAGGCCGCCGAGGAGTACCGCCAGGACTACATCTTCGAACCGTCGCCGGCGGTTGTCCTCGAACGCCTGTTGCCGCGCTACATCGAGATGCAGATCTTCGAAGCCATCCTCCAGACGGCCGCAAGCTTCCAGTCGGCCCAGATGGTGGCGATGAAGAACGCGACCGACAACGCGAACGAAATCACGCGCGAGCTCACGCTCACCTACAACAAGGCCCGCCAGGAGCAGATCACGAAGGAACTGCTGGATATCGTCGGCGGCGCCGCGGCACTGGAGGAGGCGTAGCCCTGGAACGCTTTGCAGCGGTGATTTTCGATATGGACGGCGTCCTCGTGGACGGCGAGCCGCTGCATTTCCGGGCCGTCAACCAGCTCCTCGGCGAAGAAGGGCTCTCCATTTCGCTCGAAGACTACAAGCCGTACATGGGCACGAAGGCCGGCTGGGGCGACATGATCCGCGACCTCGGGCTGAAGCGCCCGGTCGAGTACTACGCTCCCCGCTACGACCAGCTCATCCTCGAGCAGTACCGCGCCTGCAGCGTCCCCGAGCCGGGCGCTGTCGAACTGGTTCGCAGCCTCCGCTCGCACGGCGTTCCCGTCGCGGTCGCGTCGTCCTCGCGCACGGCCTGGGTTGCGGCCTGCCTCGAACGCATCGGCCTCGCCGGGGGCTTCGATATGCTCGTCACCGGCAGCGACATCGAGCACGGCAAGCCCGCTCCCGACATCTACCTGCTCGCCGCTGAGCGGCTCGGCGCCGACCCGCGCCGCTGTCTCGCGATCGAAGACGCCCCCGCGGGCATAGAATCCGCAAAGGCCGCGGGCATGACCTGCTGGGCGGTCCGCACCGAATACACGCGCGGCCTTGCGCTACCGAACCCCGAGCGCGAGTTCGCGCGCATCGGCGACATTCGCGCCGAAACCATCGTGGGGGTGGCCGCATGAGCGATCTCGTCCTGCGTAGCGACCACGAAGGCGTCGCGACCCTCACGCTGAACCGCCCCGACAAGCTCAACGCGCTGAGCCCGTCGCTCTTCGTCGAACTTCGCGCCCACCTCGACGCGCTCGCGAAGGAGACCGAGGCCATCGGCTGCGTCATCCTGCGTGGCGCCGGCCGCTCGTTCTCCGCGGGGAACGACATCTCCGCCATCCAGGCGGGCGACCGTGCGCCCTCGCAGCACTTCCAGGCCGAGACGCTCGATGCCATCGAGGCGCTCCCGCAGCCGGTCATCGCGGCGGTCCAGGGGCACTGTTACACCGGAGCGCTGGAACTAATGCTCGCCTGCGACCTCTGCGTCGCCGCCGAATCGGCGCGCTTCGCCGACACCCATGGCCGCTGGTCGATGACGCCCACCTGGGGCATGAGCCAGCGGCTCCCGCGCCGCATTGGCCCGCTCCGCGCGAAGCAGATGATGTTCACGGGCACGCCACTCACCGGCGCCGAGGCGGCGGCGATCGGTCTCGTGAACTCCTGCGTCCCCGACGACCGGCTCGATTCGGCTGTCGCCGGACTCGCGGCGGCCATCGTCGCGAATTCGTGGCACACCCTGCGAGCCGATAAGCGGCTTGTGAACGAAGGCCAGCGCTACACCCTCGCCGAGGGCCTGGCCTACGAACGAAGCACCAGCCCGGGCGCGGGCCCGGATATGGCCGAACGCCTCAAGTCGTTCGGCGCCAAGTCATAAGTAGAAGGTTTGGAGGCCTTTGATGACCGTCGCTCCCGCCGCCGTTGAAGGACGCGTCGTCCAGATCATCGGTACCGTTATCGACATCGAATTTCCCCCGGATCACCTCCCTCCGATTAACAACGCCGTCTCCATTTTCGACGAGGACGGCCGCGAGCTCGTGACCGAGGTCCAGCAGCACCTGGGCAACAACTGGGTCCGCTGCCTCGCGATGGACACCACCGACGGCCTCCGCCGCGGAGCACGTGCCGTCGACCAGGGCGCGCCGATTTCGGTGCCGGTCGGCGAGAACTCGCTCGGCCGCATGTTCAACGTGCTCGGCCAGCCGATCGACAACCAGCCGGTCCCCGAGGGTGGCCCCCGCTGGCCCATCCACCGCGAACCGCCGTCGTTCGAAGAACAGGAAACCGCCCCGTCGGTGCTCGAAACGGGCATCAAGGTCATCGACCTCATCGCCCCCCTCGTCCGCGGCGGTAAGGTCGGCCTCTACGGCGGCGCCGGTGTCGGCAAGACGGTCGTCATCCAGGAGCTGATTTCGAACATCGCCCGCGAGCACGGCGGCTACTCGGTGTTCGCCGGCGTGGGCGAGCGCTCCCGCGAAGGCAACGACCTCTGGCACGAAATGAAGGACTCGGGCGTGCTCCCGAAGATGGCCATGGTCTTCGGCCAGATGAACGAGCCCCCCGGGGTGCGCCTCCGCGTCGCGCTCACCGGCCTCACCATGGCCGAGTACTTCCGCGACGAAGAAGGCCGCGACGTCCTCTTCTTCGTCGACAACATCTATCGCTACACGCTCGCCGGCATGGAAGTCTCGGCGCTCCTCGGCCGCATGCCGTCGGCCGTGGGGTACCAGCCGACGCTCGCCACCGAGATGGGCGACCTCGAAGAGCGCATCACTTCGACCAAGAAGGGCTCGATTACGTCGTTCCAGGCCATCTACGTGCCCGCCGACGACTACACCGACCCCGGCGTGGCCACCACCTTCGGCCACCTCGACGCAGTCGTGGCGCTCGAGCGCTCCCTCGCCGAGCAGGCGCTCTTCCCGGCGATGGACCCGCTGGCGTCGTTCTCCCGCGCGCTCGAACCGCGAATCGTCGGCCAGGAGCACTACGACGTCGCTCGCGGCGTACAGGCGGTGCTCCAGCGCTACAAGGACCTGCAGGACATCATCGCCATCCTCGGCATCGAAGAGCTCTCCGACGAGGACCGCCTGACCGTGGCTCGCGCCCGGAAGATCCAGCGGTTCCTCACCCAGCCGTTCTTCGTCGCCGAGCAGTTCACCGGCAACCCCGGCCAGTACGTCCCGGTCCGCGAAACTGTCCGCGGCTTCAAGGAGATCCTCGAAGGCCAGCACGACAGTCTGCCCGAGCAGGCGTTCTACATGGTCGGCAACATCGACACCGCGGTCGAAAAGGGCCGCACCCTCACCGGGGAGTAGGAGCAGATGCCCCTCACTGTCGAAATCGTGACGGCCGAGCGCGTCGTCCGCACGGAGCAGGGTGTCGAGGTGCTCATCGCTCCGGGCAGCGAGGGCCAGCTCGCCATCCTGCCGCGCCACGCGGCCCTGATGACGACTCTCGATCCCGGCGAGCTCATCTTCCGCCGCGGGAACGTCGAAGAACCGTTCGCGGTCACCGGCGGGTTCATGGAGGTCCGCAACGACCGCGTGACCATCCTCGCCGACGCCGCGGAAGCGGCCGAGGAGATCGACGTCGAGCGCGCCGAGGAGGCCCGCCGCCGCGCGGAGGAACGCCTCCGCCGCGCCCGCGAGCAGGGCCAGCGCGACGTCGACCTTGCCCGTGCCCAGGCGGCGCTCCAGCGCTCGCTCCTCCGCCTGCGCGTCGTCCAGCGGCGCCGCCGGCCGGGGGCGCCGCGCCCGGGCGGGTAGGCCGCCACCAAGGTTACGTCCGAAGCGCCCCGGCTTGCCGGGGCGCTTTTGCCTCGCGGGAGCCTCGCTCGCGGCTCGTTACAATCGCCCGATGCGCCTCCGTACCCAGGACCGCTACGACCGGCCTCAGGGCAGCATCCCGCTCCCGCCAGCGGATGCCCGTGCCATCCTGCAGGAGCTGGACCCCGGCCTCGAACTTGCCTCGCTCGAGATCCTGGCCGGCGGGTTCAGCTCCACGAACTACCTGCTCGCCACCACGGCCGGCGATCGGCTCGTCGTGCGCCTCGCCGGCCGCCCGGCTGGCCGCTGGCACGCCGAGCTCGACGTCATGGCGCTCGCGAGCACCATTGTACCGGTGCCGAAGGTCTTCGCTCGCACCGAACACCCATCGCTCCCGGGCGTTCACGCCGCCATTGTCGAGTTCGTACACGGCGAACTGCTCGACGACATCGAGCTCGGCCCATCGGAGTCCGCCCACGCCATCGGGCGGGCTGTCGGGGCCACGCTCGCCGCGATCCACTCCGTGACGTTCGCCTCCGCCGGCTTCTTCGGCCCCGGCCCCACAGTCGAGCCGTTCGACGCCGGCCAGACGCTGCTCGCCCTCTTCGATGAGCTCCTCGCCAATACCACCGTCCGCGACCGCCTCGGCGACCTCGTGCCCGCGGCCGCGCGCCTCGTCGCGGACCACCGCGAGGTCGTGGCGGCGCCTCGTCCCACCGTGCTCGTGCACAGCGACTTCAACGCCAAGAACATCCTGATGCGCCGCGGCGCCCCCGGCGTCGCCGCGGTGCTCGACTGGGAGTTCGCCTTTTCCGGCCCGGCACTCATCGACGTCGGCAACTTCCTCCGCTTCGACCGCGACTTCCCGCCCGGCCTCGAAGACGGCTTCGTGTCCGGTTACCGCGATGCTGGCGGCACGCTGCCCGCCGGGTACAAGCAGGCGGCGAAGCTGCTCGACCTCACGGCGCTCCTCCAGTTCCTCTCGCGCGCGAGCGCGCCTCCCCGCACCGTAGCGACCGCCCGCGCGGCCATCGCCGACACCCTCGCCCGCTGGCCCGGGCTCTGATGCCGGTTGCGGGGCGCATCCCGGGCCCCCGCCGGTGTCGTACACTGGCGTCATGACGACGCCCGCAGCAGAGGAACTCGAGCGCATCGATCTGATCCTTCAGAGCAGCGACGGTCCGCAGTACGAATTCGTAGGCGGCGAACTGCGGGAGCGTAACGTGAGCACGGATTCGAGCGAAGTCGCCCTATTCATCGCGGCCATGCTGATGAACCACATCCGGCCAGCGCGTCTCGCGAAGCTTTTCGACTCGGAACTCGGCATCCGGATCTTTCGAGATCCGATGGAAACGCGCCGCGCCAGCGTCTCCTTTGTTTCGGCCGGCCGCGCGCCCGAACACGACACCGGGTTCCTGCGCGTCGCCCCGGACCTCGTCGTCGAGGTCGTTTCTCCGGGCGACAAAGCCTCCGAGCTTCGCGCAAAGGTCACCGAGTGGCTGGCGAACGGGGTGCGCCTCGTCTGGGTGGCCTATCCCCACGAACGCGAAATCCACGTGTTCCGCGCCGGCGGCGAGTCCTCTATCTACCGCGCCGACCAGGAGATCTCCGGCGAGGATGTGATCCCTGGTTTCGCCTCGAAAACCCGAGAGCTGTTCCCGTCCTAGGGATTGCCGCGCGCCCGCCGCCCCGCTACCCTGCCACAATGCTCGCCGATGCGTCGCTACAGGCTGTGCTCGCAACCACCGACGCGGACCGCGCCCGTGCGTTCTACGAGGGCGTGCTCGGGCTTCGGCTCCTCTCCGACGATGGCTTCGGGATGGAGTTCGAGACAGGTGGCGGCGTGTTCCGGATCGCGAAGGTCCGGGAGTTCGCGCCGCAGCCCTTCACCGTGGCCGGCTGGCGAGTCGCGGACGTCGCCGCCACCGCCCAGGAGCTCGCGAGCCGAGGCGTGCAGTTCGAACGCTACGGCGGCATGGGCCAGGATGAGCTTGGCATCTGGGCCGCGCCCGATGGCGGCCGTGTCGCCTGGTTCAAGGACCCCGACGGGAACACGCTCTCAATCAGCGGCGCGGGATAATCAGCCTCATCCGGTGCAAGCCTTCCAGGCTCCTGTGCGAACGTTTGCGGCAATCCGAACGCACCCCCTATTCTGGCCACCAGATGACCGCCACGCGCGTCCGTAGTCCCCGCTACCAGGTGCAGGGTGGCGCGGTCCTGAATGGCACCGTGCAGATTTCGGGCGCGAAGAACGCGGCCCTCGCCTTTATGTGCGCCGCGCTCCTCACCGACCAGGACGTGATCCTGCGGAAGGTGCCCGATATCCGCGACGCCTGGTCCCTGGGCGAACTCCTGACGAGCCTCGGCGCGACCGTCGAGCGGCTCCCCGGCAACGTCATGCGCCTGAACGGCGGCGGCGTCAGCACCTGCGAAGCGCCGAGCGAGCTCATCACCGAAAACCGCGCGTCGTTCCAGGTCATGGGCCCGATGCTCGCCCGGCACGGCTACGCCTCTTCGGTGCCGCCCGGCGGCGATGTCATCGGCCAGCGGCCGATCGACGTCCACCTGGCCGGCTTCGAAGCCATGGGCGCCACGGTCACGCGCGAGGGCGAGCGCTACGTCGCCGTTGCCCCCGACGGGCCCGGCAGCCTGCGTGGCGCGCGCATCTTCATGGACTACCCGTCCGTCTCGGGCACCCAGAACGTGATGATGGCCGCCACGCTTGCGCGCGGCCATTCGACCATCGTCAACGCCGCCACCGAGCCCGAGGTCCGCGCACTCGCGCACCTGCTGAATTCGATGGGCGCGAAGATCGAGGGCATCGGCAACCAGATCCTCGAAATCGACGGCGTCGAAGCGCTCGGCGGCGCCGACTTCGAAGTCATGCCCGACCGCATCGAGGCTGGCACCTACGCCATCGCCGCCGCGATGACGCGCGGCGACGTGATTCTCCGCGGCGCGCCCGCCGATGTCATGGATGCCCTCTGGGTGAAGCTCTCCGCGGCCGGCGCGCGCATTGAGCCGCTGGGCAACGGCGATATCCGCGTGGCCCGCGACGGCGCACTGCGAGCGGTCAGCTTCCAGGCACTGCCCTACCCGGGCCTCGCAACCGACCTCCACGCGCCGATGGCCGCGCTGCTCACACAGGCCACCGGCGTTTCCATCATCCACGAGCGGGTATTCGACAACCGTATGCTTTACGTCGGCGAACTCCGCAAAATGGGCGCCGAAATCGTGAGCACCGGATCATCGGCGATCGTCAGCGGGCCCGCGCCCCTGCACGGCGCCCGCGTCCGTGCCCTCGACGTGCGCGCCGGCGCGGCCGTCATGCTCGCCGCGCTCGTCGCCCAAGGCACGACCATCATCGAAGAAATCCACCACCTCGATCGAGGCTACGAGCGTCTCGACGAAAAGCTCCGGGGGCTCGGCGTCGAGCTCGAGAGGGACTAATGGCTCTCGATTTTCTCGCATCCAAGAAGGCCGGCATCGACCTCGGCACCGCGAACATCCTGGTCTACGTGAAAGGCCAGGGCATCGTGGTGAACGAGCCCTCGGTGGTGGCTCGCCACAATCGCGACAACGCCATCGTCGCGGTCGGCAACGAAGCCCGCGCGATGCAGGGCCGCACGCCCGGCTCCATCAGCGTCATCCGCCCCATGCGCGACGGCGTTATCGCCGACTACCTGACCACGGAGGCGATGCTCCGCTACTTCATCGGGCTCATCGCCGGGCGGTTCAACATCGTGCGGCCCGAGATCATGGTGACCGTGCCCGCGGGCGTGACCAGCGTCGAACAGCGGGCCGTCCGCGACGCCGCCGAGCAGGCGGGCGCCCGGAAGCCGGCGCACCTCGTCCCCGAGCCGCTCGCCGCGGCCATCGGCGCCCGCATCCCGATCGGCACCGCGCGCGGCAACATGATCGTCAACATCGGTGGTGGCCGCACCGAAGCTGCCGTCATCTCGCTCTACGGCATCGTCGTCAGCGAATCGGTGCGTATGGCCGGCGACCGCATCGACGAGTCGATCATGGCGTACGTTCGAAGGCGACATAATCTTATCATCGGCGAAAAGACCGCCGAGGAGATCAAGATCGCCATCGGCTCGGCCCTGCCCATCGACGAAGGTCTGACCACGCAGGTGCGCGGCCGCGACCAGCTCAGCGGCCTGCCGAAGACCATCACCATCGGCTCGAACGAAATCGCGCAGTCCATCCAGGATTGCCTCGGCACCATCGTCACCACCGTCCGCGCGGTGCTCGAAAAGACACCGCCCGAGCTGGCCGCCGACGTCATCGACCGGGGCATCGTGCTCACCGGCGGCGGCGCGCTCCTTCGCCACATGGACGAGCTGCTCACGCAGGAGACCGGCGTCCCCTGCTACGTCGCCGATAACCCGCTCGAATGCGTGGCGATCGGCGCGGGCATCGCCATCGACCACCTCGAGGTGATCAAGCGCAGCCTCCCGACCGAGGAAGAGAACCTCGTCGGCCTGTTCCCGCAGCCCGAAAACCGCTAGCGCGTCAGCCGGAGCGGTAGCGCAGCGCGAGCATCGTCAGCGCGAGGGTGACCACGCCCATCCCGGCGATGGATGCCGTGCCCGCGGCCAGCTTGGTCCAGTCCCACCCGTCGACGACCAGCGCGCGCATCCCTTCGAGCTGGTAGGTCACCGGGTTCACCCGGGCGATCGTCTCGAGCCACGTCGCGAACACGTCCAGCGGCGCGAACGTCGGCGCCAGGAACAGCAGCGGGAAGAACAGGATGAACCCGGCCTGCGACGCCTGGGGACTCCCGGTCCGCAGCGCGATGGCCATGCCGATGCCCGAGTACGCCAGCGCGAACGCACCGGCCGCGATGAGCAGCACCACCACGCCGAGGGGGCCGGTCTCGAAGCCACCGCCCACCGCGAGCGACAGCACGATGATCGCCGCCGACAGCACCACCGACTTAATCGCGTCCGAAAGCATCCGTCCGAGCACGATCGCCAGCCGCGGCGCCGACGTGAGTTGCAGCTTTTCGAAGTACCCGGACTGGATGTCCATGGTCATCGCGATGCCTGCGCCGCTCGCGACGCCCGCGGCTCCCTGGAGAATCGCCACCGGCAGCTGGAAACCCTTGTAGTCGTCGACCCCGAACGCCTCTTTCGCGACGCTTCCCACCGCACCGACCGTCACGAGGTAGAAAAACACGGGGATGAATGCGTTCGCCGCGTCGTTGGCTGGCTGCCGCAGCGACTCCCGCAGCGACCGCGCCGT
>JBLNCO010000313.1:0-4701 GCA_050260715.1 Hyphomicrobiales bacterium
AACCTTCGAGCAGCACGAACGCATCTGCGCTGCGGACGGCCAGGCTGTGCCGGTCCGGGATAGAAGCGGCGACGACCGAACGGATGCCCATGGCACGGAGCGTCCGCACAATGCGAACCGCGATCTCGCCGCGGTTCGCTACCAGCACCGAGGTAAACACGACTCTCTGTCTACAGTCCCTGGTTGAAATCGGCAAACGAGAAGAGCTCGTTCAGGCCGCTCACCTGCCCGTACCAGAGCAGCAGCCCCAGCCCGATCAGCACGACCGCGCTCACCGTCTCGATGACGGGCGAATACCGCTGGATCCTGCGGAACACCGGCGTCACGTCGCTCATCGCCAGCCCCGTGATGAGGAACGGAATGCTGAACCCGGCCGCGTACGCCACCAGCAGGTACGTCGCCGTAAACGCATCGGCGGTCGACGCCGAGGTGGTCGCACCGAGGGTCAGGATGCTGCCGAGCACGGGCCCCACGCACGGCGTCCAGCCCAGCGCGAACGCGCCGCCGATGAGCGCTGACCGCGTGTACCCGGCTTCCCGGTTCCTCCCCAGGTTCACTTCGAACGTCCGGGCGAGGAACGGGATCTGCAGGTAGCCCGAGAACCGCAGCCACGCCAGCAGGAGCACCACGCCGAGCAACAGCAGCCCGCTCCGGTCGGGGTCGCGCGTTGCTGTGCCGCGAAGGTCGGCGATGTCCGCGATGAAGAAGTAGCACCCCGTGAGCGCGATCAGCAGGATGCCCGCCCGCATCGGTGAGGCCCGCCCGTAGACCGGCACCATCACCAGGCCCATCCCCATCAGGAGCAGGCCGGCGATCTCCTCCATGTCGCGCTGGTTGTCTTTGAAGAAGTACGAGCCCAGCAGCCCGACCCCGGCGCCGAGCACGATGAACACCACCGAGAGGCCACCGACGAACGCCACCGCATGAGTGAACGTCACCCGGCGGTCGGTCGTCACCCGGCCGTTTTCGATGCTCGCCCCGGAAAGGTGCGAGATGTAGATGGGCACAATCGGCAGCACGCACGGCGAAACGAACGAAAGGACGCCCGCCGAAAACGCGAGCAGCGGGCCACCGGGGCCGTCGAGGTCGAAGCTGTCGCTTGTCAGCGGGCCGAGGCCGAACGCCAGCAGCGGGACGATGACCAGGGCCGCGAAGACGGCGTAGAGCAAGGTTCGCGTCGAAACCCGGCTGCCGAACGCCTGTTGCAGGGTGGTCATTCCCGCCGATCCCTCCAGTGCCAGTGCACCCCAATGATACGACTGCCGTTCGTTTCGGCAGTGAACCCGCTCTTACTTGAACGGGTTGTCGCCGCTGCCCGGCCCCAGCGGCGATTCATCGAGCCCGAGCAGCGCCAGCCGCGCCCGGTCGTACTTCTCCTTGGCGCGCGCCTCGCGGTTGAGCAGGCCCTTGATCTGTTCGGGCTTTATCGCCTCACCTTCGAGGAACACGCGATTGACGTGCTCGATCTGCTTTATCCACCCTTCCCACGCTTCCCGGTAGGCTTTAGCGGTCTCCTCGTCGACGTAGGGCATCGGCTTGGTCCCCGGGCTGGCTGCCCGGTTCCCATCGTACGAGGTTTCGAACCCGGGCGGGTAGCAAAACGAGCAGGCCGGATGGCCTGCTCGTCCGTCATGGTCTGGTAGCGCATAGGGGATTCGAACCCCTGATCTCCGCCTTGAGAGGGCGGTGTCCTAGGCCGCTAGACGAATGCGCCGCACCATCCGAGGATACTCGACCCCTCAGACTCGGGGCAAGGAAATCAGACTCGTATGAGACCCCTCGCGCGCCTGCTCGCAACGCTCCTCGCGCTCCTCCTCGTCCTCCCGGCTTGCGGCGGTAAGGACAGCTCCGAAGCACCTACCGCCGTGCCCTCGGAGACCAGCCAGGGCGCCCCGGCTGGCGCGTCCGCGAGCCCCACCGGCACCCCGCAACCCATGCCACAGTCGCTGAAGACCGTCCTCGATCGCGTGGCCGAAGTCCGCGAGCTCTCGGCGCCCGACACCATCCGCGTGGAGTTCGTCTCGCGCTCCGACCTGCCTGCGCTGCTCCAGCGTCTCACGACCGGCGACGACCGCCGCTGGTTCGCCCAGACCACCCGCCTCTACCGCCTCCTCGGCCACCTTCGCGACGACCAGGACTACGAGACCGTCTACAACAGCTTCGGCGGCGACGCCGTCCTCGGGCTCTATTCGCCCCTCGACAAGGCCCTCTGGGTCGTCCACGAAGACGGCGAAGACGTCGACCTGGACAATCTCTCGCGGCCGCTCGAAGAGACGCTCGCGCACGAATTCGTCCACGCACTCCAGGACTACCACTTCGATCTCGCCACAGCCGACGACGCCTTCGAGGACAACCTCGATGTCAGCCACACCTGGACGGCCATCGTCGAAGGCGACGCCGTGACCAACGAGCAGCTCTACACCCAGAGGTTCGCCATGCTCCCGGGCGGCACGGTCATCGTGACCGCCGCCAACGCCCAGATCCGCGATGTGCCGCCATCGATCATCCGCGAGCTCTACTTCCCCTACACCACCGGCGCCGACTTCGTCCGCAGCCAGCGCGACCAGAAGGGCTCGCAGCAGATCGATGCCTGGCTCCAGAACCCGCCCGCCGGCTCCGCCTTCATCCTCCACCCGGAGCTCCTCGACAACGGCTGGCAGCCCGAATCCGTCACCCTGCCCGACCTCACGGCCGCGCTCGGCGAGGGCTGGACCCGCGATTCCGGCGGTTCGCTCGGCGAGTTCAACCTGCGTAACTGGCTGCAACTCCAGGTCCGCGCCTCGGAGGCGATCGGTGCTGCCCAGGGCTGGGACGGCGACCGCTACGACGTCTACGCCAACGGCGGCGACAGCGTCGCGGCCTTCCGTGTCCACTTCGCGAACGAGACCGAAGCGAACGAGTTCCGCTCCGCCCAGGATGCGTTCGTGGGAGGCGCCGAAGCTGATATCGCTCCCGCCGGCGGCCAGTCCTTCGCCACGTTCCGCGACGGTGATGTCATGGCGATCGTGAACCAGCCGGGCAACGACGTGCTCTTCGTCATCGCTTCGAACCGCGCCCTCGCCGAGAAGGCGCTCGGCGCGCTCCTGCACGGCTAGCGGCCGGCGCGCTCCTGTTCCGGCCACCAGCGGTACGTTTCGAGGCTGATCCGTCCCTCGAGGTCGAACTGCACGCCCTCGTGTTCGAGCAGGGCCCGCTGGAGTTCGGCATTCGAGCCGCGGTCCTTCAGGCTGATCGTCCCGCGCGCGTTGATCACCCGCCACCACGGCACATCGCTCTCGGCCGGCAGGTTGTGCAGCGCGTAGCCCACCGCCCGCGCCGCCGACGGGGCGCCGAGCAGCAGCGCCACGTGCCCATAGGTGATCACGCGCCCCCGCGGCACCTGCCGCACGAGCTCGTAGACGCGGTCGTAGAAGGTGGGATTGGCGGGTGGCCCGATCACGCCTGCAGTATCGCGCACTGTGCCCGCGGCGGGGCAAAGAAAAGCCGCCGCCGTCCACTGAGGGGACTGGACGGCGGCAGCTGCGTACGCGCTCACCGCGGGAGAGGGATCGCGGTGTGCGGAACGAACGGGATGACTACGCCGCGATGCGGTGCTCTTCGTTGGTGATGAAGTCCATGTCGCTGAGCCAGTTCTTGAACTCCCTGGTCGCGCCACAGACCTTGCAGGTCCCCTTGCTTACGGGGCCGCTCGGCTCTTCGATCCGCCACCGATGGAAGTGGTCGGGCTGCGCTTTCGGTTCCTGGACGGGTGTGCTCGTCGCCATCGTTCCTCCGATGCTGGTTGACTCGCCGCGCCGCACTCGGCTACGCTAGCGAGGGATGAGTACTGGTACTATCACTTTTGTAGTGCCGGTACGGGAATACTAGTCATCCGTCACTATCAAGTCAATAGTCTTGGTGCTATCAGATGGGTAAAGCCCCTCGAAGCCCGGATCGCGGAACCGTCCAAACCCCGTCGCGCGATGGCGAGGCCTCTCGCAAGTCCTACAACCACCCCTGCCTCATCGCTCGCACCCTCGATGTCATCGGCGACCGCTGGACGTTGCTCATCCTCCGCGACCTCATGTCCGGCCTGCACCGGTACTCCGACATCCTCGAAAACTGCGGCGGCATGTCCCCCAACGTCCTCTCCGACCGCCTGAAGCGCCTCGAAGCCGATGGCCTCGTGGAACGGACGCGCCACAAGGAGCTCCCGCCACGCGTGGAGTACACCCTCACCGAGAAGGGCTACGCCGTTCGCCCCATCCTCCAGTCGCTCATCGGCTGGGGCCGTACCTACGTCGGCGGCTTCGAAGCAGCCGCCGTCGCCGGCGAAGTAGAGGCCGATTTCGCCGTCCGTACCGTCCCCACCTTCTCCTTCCACCCCGAAAAGGCCGCCGGGCTCAAAGCCCGGATGCTTATCGAAATCTCCGACTGTAGCGACTGCAACACCTGGACCTTCGAAATCCACGACGGGCACATCCACCCCCGCCGCCAGCGCACCGGCGAACCCGACATCCACCTCAAGACCACCACCGCTGGCTTCTTCTCCTTCATCCATGGCAAAGCACCCGCCGAAGAATGCGGCGAACTGATTGGCCCTCCCGACGTCGCTGCAGCCATCCAATCCTGTTTCCTCTCCGATTGAGCCCCCGCTCCCAGCCACTACACTGACGCCGTGATCGTTCTCCTCTACGGCGCCGTTACGCTTGCCATCCGGCG
>JBLNCO010000314.1:0-3619 GCA_050260715.1 Hyphomicrobiales bacterium
CCATCGAGCATCCGCCGCCGGTACGCCGGGTGCTGCTCCGCCGGGATGAAGCACGCCGCGTGCGCCCAGTACTCGAACACCTGGCCCCCGGCGAGCAGGTCGTCGAGCCAGGCCTGTTCGTAATCTCCAATGCGGCTCCAGAGCACCAGGTACGGGCTCCGCGCGACCACGTTGATGGTGTCGATTTGCAACGCCGCCATCCGCCGGATGGCCGCCAGCACGTCGCCTGGCGTCGCGACTGCAGGCTTCGCCCCTGCGAGCCCCTGCGCCGCGAGATGGATGTCGCGCGCCTGCTGGATGGTCAGTGGTGCGGCCATGGCCGCGCGACCCTACCGCGTCGCACCCTTTCGCCGCAACCACAGGTGTAGAGTGACTCCGTGGCAGAAGAGCCGAACACCGACCAGCAGATCTCCGATGAGTGGCGCCGAATCCTTATCGAAGGCCACCGCCCTCTCGCGTTCCTGCGCCTCACGTTCGCCCACCTGCCCTCGCCGCCCCGCTGCAAGCTCTGCTCGAATCCCTTCGAAGGCTTCGGCGGCCGGATCGTCCGGATCGCCGGGTTCACGCGTTCGCGCAAGAACCCCAACCTCTGCTCCCGCTGCTGCGAAAGCCTGCCCGTCGGCGGCGCCGAAATCGACATCGCCGTGCTCTTCGCCGACGTCCGCGCCTCGACGCACCTCGGCGAACAGCTCGCACCGGCCGAGTTCGCCAGCATCATGAACCGCTTCTACCGCGGCACGAACGCCGTGCTCCTCGACCACGACGCCATCATCGACAAGCTCATCGGCGACGAAGTTATGGCGCTCTTCATCCCGGGGATCGCCGGCAACGGGTACCGGCAACGCTGCGTCGATGCCGCGATCACGCTCGTGCGCGCGCTTGCGCGCCAGCCAGGCGGCGGCGTGCCCATCGGCGTCGGCGTGCACGCCGGCCCCGCGTACGTTGGCAATGTGGGCGGCGAAGGCGTCGTCGACTTCACCGCCCTCGGCGACACCGTGAACGTCGCTGCCCGGCTCGGCTCAGCTGCCGAACCCGGCGAAATCCTCGTTAGCGACGAGCTCTGGTCGGGCCTCGAACGCCGCCCTCCCGCATCGAAGCCCCGTCCTTTCGAAGCGCGCGGCAAGGACCAGCCGCTCGATGTCCGAAGCGTCCGCCTTCGGGCCGCGGTGCCAGATCGGGGCTAGCCGTGCCCGTGGGCGGCTCGTGCGGCTGCCTCCATCCGCTCGTACATCGCCTTCGCCTCGCCGGCACTGAGCGCCGCCGCCAGCGCCGGGACGTACACCTCTTCCTCTTTCGCGAAGTGCAGCTTCACGAGCGCGTGCAGGGCGAAGAGCACCCGCGCCAGGTCGAGCGATTCGCCGCCGCCCGCCAGCAGCGACCGCAGCTCTTCCCGGAGCGCCGCGATCTCGGCGTGGTCGCGGCGCATCGTCTTCGTGGCGTCCGGGGCGCCCATCACGCGCCCCACCTCGGGGTAGAGCACCTGCTCCTCCGCGGTAGCGTGCGGGTGCAGGTGGTTATCGAGGAAGTCGAGCGTCGCCTGCGCCTGCTTCCGCGCGCCGGCATCGCCGCGCGCCACGGCTTCGGCCGCGCCGCGCATCGCTTCGATGTGGGGCAGCAGTTCCACGTGTTCGTCGTGGAGGGGCTGCATCACGCTGGTCATGGGTACCTCCCTGGGGCCGGCGGTCAGCCCGCCGCCCGGTGTGGACCCATCGCACGCCGTTCCTGCGCCCGCGGCAATCGCCACCCGGGCCCGCTTTCGCGGCCCGGCCAGCCCTGATGCTCGCCCTCGGACGCCTAGGCCTCTTCGCGCTCCCGCATGAACATCTCGATCAGGTCCACCGGCACCGGAAACACGATCGTGCTGTTGTTCTCCGCTGCCACTTCGCTCAGCGTTTGCAGGTAGCGAAGCTGCACCGTGATCGGCTCCTGGGCCATCACTTCCGCGGCCTCGCGCAGCCGCTCGCTCGCCTGGAACTCGCCGTCCGCCGAAATGACCTTCGCCCGCCGTTCGCGTTCGGCCTCCGCCTGCCGGGCCATCGCGCGCTGCATGGTCGAAGGCAGCTCCACGTCCTTCACCTCGACGGCGCTCACCTTCACGCCCCACGGCTCCGTCTGCTCATCGATGATCTGCTGGAGCTTCTGGTTGATCTGTTCGCGCTGGCCGAGCAGCTCGTCGAGGTCCGACTGCCCGAGCACCGAGCGCAGCGTTGTCTGGGCGATCTGCGAGGTCGCCCGCACGTAGTCGATGATGCGCACCACCGCCGAGTTCGGTTCGACCACCCGGAAATAGATGACCGCGTTCACCTTGACGGTCACGTTGTCGCGCGTGATCGCCTCCTGCGCTGGCACGTCCAGGGTCACCGTCCGCAGGTCGACCTTCACCATCCGGTCGACGATCGGGACGAGGATGAACAGCCCGGGGCCCTTCGCTCCGATGAGCCGCCCGAGCCGGAAGATGACGCCGCGCTCATACTCGCTGACGATGCGAATGGAGAACGGCAGCAGGGGGATCAGCAGGATCCCGCCGAGCGCCAGCAGGAACCCGCGCACAATCTTCGAACCGATGCCCGAGGGGTACTCTTCGGGGGGCAGGTCCGACATCGGGGGCGGTTGCGTCATCCGTCTCCCTCGCGTTCGAGTGGCTCGACCCGGAGTTTCAGGCCGTGCGCCCCAACAATACGCACTCGGTCGCCTTCGTGCGCGTTTCCAGCATCCAGATGAGCCTTCCAGCGCTCACCCTGCACGAAGACGAACCCATCGGGCGACAGCGGCGTGCGCGCGATGGCCGTCTTCCCGATGAGCGCCTCGGTGCCCGTCACCGCGCTCATCTTCCGGACCCTCGCCACCGTCATCGCCATCGAGACGAACATCGCGCCCACGATGATCACCAGCGCCACGACCAGCCCCGTAGGCGGACGCAACGAAGCCGGGGTGTCGCGGAACGCGATGATCGCCCCCAGCACAATGCACACCAGTCCGCCAATGCCGAGGATTCCTCCCGGCACGAAGAGCTCGAGTGCGATGAGCACCAGCCCGAGCGCGATGAGCACGAGCCCCGCCGCATCGACCGGCAGCACGCCGTAGCCCAGGAACCCGAGCGTCATCGCCACGACGCCGACCACGCCCGGCACCATCATGCCCGGGTTCGCCACCTCCGCGATGAGCGCGAAGAACCCGAGCGCGATCAGGATCGACGCCACCGTCGGGTCCGCAACGAAGTCCAGGAAGTGCTCCCACGGGGTCATGTTGGTGTGCACGACCGGCGCGGTGTCGAGGCCCTGCAACGTCACGTCGCGCCCGGGCGCAACCGTCACCGTTCGCCCCTCGGATTGCCGCAGGAGGTCGTCGAAGTCGTTCGCGACGAAGTCGACCACGTTCATCTCGACCGCGCCGGTCTGGTTCACAGCGACGGCGTCGCGCACGGCCTGTTCCGCCCAATCCGCGTTGCGCCCCCGCAGTTCGGCGATGCCCCGGATGAACGCCACCGCGTCGTTCTCGACCTTCCGCCCGAGCGTCCCGCCGATGTCGCTGCCGTCCGAATTGATGGCCGAAGCCGCCCCGATCGACGTGTTCGGCGCCATCGCCGCGATGTTCGCCGACATCGTGATGAACGTTCCCG
>JBLNCO010000315.1:0-8589 GCA_050260715.1 Hyphomicrobiales bacterium
TGTCCTCGATGAGCATCTGGGAGGCGCGCTGCGACATGTTCCGGAGGATTGCCTCCTTCACGTTCTCCGGGGTGGCCTTGAGCGCGAGGCCAAGGTCGCGGACCTCGACTTCGCGGAGGATGCGCTGGATCGAGCGGTCGTCGAGGGCGGCGATGTTCTCGAACACGAACATGCGCTTCTTGACCTGCTCGGCGAGCTCGGGCTCGTTGTCTTCGAGCGCCTCGATGATCGTCTTCTCCGTCATGCGGCTCGATTTCTTCAGCAGGTTCACCAGGACATCGAGCCCGCCGACGGTCTGGGTTTCGCGCGCGGGCTGGAGGACGGCGCTCAGCTTGCGGCGAAGCACCGATTCGACCTCGGCGACGATCTCCGGGTTCGCGCGGTCCATCAGCGCGACGCGCTGGGCGACATCGGCCGCGGTTTCGGGCTCGAGCGTCGAGAGCACCTGGGCGGCCTTTTCGGCCTGCAGGAACGAAAGGAGCAGGGCGATAGTCTGCGGGTGCTCGCTGCCGAGGAAGTTCACGAGCTGCTGCACGTTCAGGTGGCGCAGGAAGCCGAAGGGCACGGTCGGCGACGTGGCCGAAAGGCGGTCGATGAGCTCGGTCGCCTTGTCTTCGCCGAGTGCGAGGCGGAGCAGCTCCTCGGCGTATTCGAAGCCACCGAGCGAGATGACGTTGCGCGCGACGGCGGTCTCCTGGAACTCCTCGACCACGACGCGGCGCTGCTCGGGCTTGAGCTCGCCCATCGCGCTGATCTCCCACGTCAGGCGCTCGATGTCGTCGTCGCTGAGGTGACGGAGCACCTCAGCCGAACGCTCCTTACCAAGGGTGATAAGGAGCGCAGCAGCCTTGCGCCGGCCAGTGAGCTTGTCTTCGCGGAGTGACATCGCGGGTTAGCTCCGGTCCTCCTCACGCATCCAGGTCTGAACCACGTCGGCGACGATCCGGGGGTTCCCCTCGGCGAGCTTGAGCACCCGCTCCTCCTGCGGGTCGTTGGGCGATTCGAGCGCTGGCAGCGGCGCCGCACCGGCCACGGAAGCCGCATAGCCCGCCGGGAGCGCGAGGGCCTGCTGCGGGCCGGGGAGCGCGAGCTGCCGCTTGCTGAGCGAGCGGAGCAGGAGCATCACGAGGATGAAGGCGAGGACGACGGCGAGCAGCGGGAGCAGCAGCTTGAGGTAGCTCAGGTATTGGCCGAGCCCATCGCCGCTCGCCGGGATGAGGTCTTCCTTCACGCTCGGGTCGAAGGGCAGGCGGGTGACGCTGATGGTGTCGCCGCGGGTCTGGTCGAGCCCCACAGCGGCGGCGACGGCGCTCGAAATGCTCGCCTCCTGGGCGGCGGTCAGGCTCTCGTCGAGCACGACGGACACGGAGAGCTTTTCGACCTTGCCGGGCGCCTGGGTGGTCTCGGTGGTGGTCTTGTTGATCTCGTTGTTGGTCGTGGTGTCGGTGCGGGTGTAGCTGCTGTTCCCGTTGCCGTTTGTGGCGGCGCCCGGGTTGGTCCCGCCGTTCGTGCCGGTACCGGGGACCTCACCAGGCGTGACGCCCGTGCCCGTGAACGTCTCGCTGCTCGTGCTCGAACTGCGGGGCACGACGCCTTCGGGGTCGAAGGTGTCCTCCTTCTTCGTGACCGAGTCGAAGTTGAGCGCGGCGCGGACGGTGACGGCGCTGCGGCCCGGGCCGACGACCTTCGCGAGCGTCTCCTCGACGTCGCGGGTGAGCTGCTGCTCGTACTGCCGCTGGAGCTCGAGCTGGCTGGCGCTCGCGCCGGTAGAGAAGGGGCTATCCATGGTCGAGCCGTCGAAGAGGACGTGCCCGGTCTCATCGATGATGGTGACGCCCGCGGGGGTGAGCCCTTCGACCGAGTTCGCGACGAGGTTGGTAATGCCGCGAACCTGGTCCTGGTTCAGCGTGGCGCCGGGCTTCAGCTCCAGGAGCACGCTGGCGGTGGTCTTCTGCTGGTCCTCCTGGAAGATCGCCTCCTCCGGGATGACGACGTGGACGCGGCTCGCCTTCACGGGGTCGAGCGTGTTGATGGAGCGCGCCAGTTCCCCTTCGAGGCCGCGGCGGTAGTTCACCTGCTGCACAAAGTCGGTCGCGCCAAAGTTCGTCTTGTCGAAGATCTCGAGGCCGGTGGAGGCGGTGCCCTTCGGCAGGCCGGCCTGGGCGAGGTTGATGCGAACCTCGGCGACCCTGTTCGCGGGTACCGCGATGGTCGAGCCGCCGCCGCCGATTTCGTACGGCACGCCGTCTTTTTCGAGCTGGTCGGCGATGGCGGCGGAGTCCTCGGGTTGGAGGCCGCTATAGGCGGTCACGAGGTTCGGCTTGGAGGAGGCGATGAAGACGAAGTAGAAGATGACCAGAGTGCCGGCGACGATGCCGCCGAGCGCAATCTGCCGCGACCGCGGGAGCTGATTCCAGCGTTCGAGCACCCCTGCCCACGGCGAGCCATCTCCCATTGCGCATCCTCCTCGAAGAGACCGTTGTGCCTTCGTGAGGGTAGGGCGGGAGCTCCGCCGCGGCGCATTGGCGGAACCCCGATATGGCGAGGGGCGTTCCGGGGGCCGGGGGCCGAAAACCCTGATTTCTGGCGGAAGACGGTGCAGGCGCACCCCGCGGGCGCCGCCGTTTACGCGTCTGCGCCGTTCGGCTATGGTGCGAGCGCACAAACCACAGGAGGCAGTCGATGACGGAAGCCGAAGCGGCATCCTCGCTCATCACCGACGAAATGCGGGCCACGATCGGCAAGCGCGGCCAACCCCATATCAATGAAGTGGACAAGACGGCGATCCGGATGTTTGCCCGGGCCGTCGGGCACACCGACCCGGTGTACTACGACGAAGCGGCGGCGAAGGCTGCCGGGTATCGCAGCCTGCCGTGCCCTCCCGGGTACCTCGGCACGCCGGTCTTCGACCCGCGCACGAGCGACCCGACCTTCGGCGGCCGCCGGGGCGAGGGCCCGGGCCCGCAGCCGAGCCGCCCGCTGCGCCGCGTGCTCAACGGCGGCACCGAGATCGAGTACTTCGACGACATCTGCGCGGGCGACACGCTGACGGCGGTTTCGTACGTCGCGGACATCCAGGAGCGCAAGGGCAGCCTGGGCGAGATGCTCATCACGACGACGAAGACGGAGTACACGAACCAGGACGGCAAGCTGGTGGCGGTCAGCACCGGCACCGGCATCCGGTACTAGGAGGCGCGAAGATGGCCAGTTGGGAAGAAATTAGCGAGGGCCAGGAGATCCCGGCGCTGAAGAAGAACTGCTCCACGCAGCAGCTCGTGCAGTGGGCCGCCGGTTCGGGCGACTTCTACCAGATCCACTACGACAAGGACTTCGCCCAGTCGACGGGCCTTTCCGGGATCATCGTCCACGGCGCACTGAAGAACGCGTTCCTCGGGCAGCTCGTGCACGACTGGGCCGGCAACAACGCCCGCATCCGGAAGTACGGCTGCAGCTACCGCGGCATGGACCTCCCGAACGAGGACATCATCTGCAAGGGCGTCGTGAAGAAGAAGTACGAGGAGAACGGCGAAAAGCTGGCCGACCTCGAGGTGTGGACGGAGAAGGCGGACGGCACAAAGACCACGCCGGGCTACGCGACCGTCGTCTTCCGCTAGGGAAGGACCGAACAGCCCCTCGCCTGGCACCAGGCGAGGGGTTTCTTTGTGAACGAACACCGAGTCATAGCGGGCCACCGCGCCCGCGGAGGAGAACATGGGGAATCTGCTTGAAGGCAAAGTCATCGCGATGACCGGCGCGGGCCGCGGCATCGGCCGCGAATGCGCGCTGCTCGCCGCTTCGGAAGGCGCCCGCGTGGTGGTGAACGACCCGGGCGTGAGCCCCGACGGCCAGAGCCACGACGAGGGCCCGGCGGCCCAGGTGGTCGAGGAGATCAAGAAGGCCGGCGGCGAGGCGGTCCCGAACTTCGCGGATGTTTCGACCATGGATGGCGGCGAGAGCGTTATCCGCACCGCGCTCGACACGTGGGGCAAGCTCGACGGGCTCATCAACCTGGCCGCCATCCTGCGCGACCGCATGATCTTCAACCTCACGGAACAGGAGTGGGACGACGTCATCCGCGTCGACCTGAAGGGCCACTTCACGACGATCAAGCCTGCCTCGGTGCTCATGCGGCAGCAGCGCTACGGGCGCATCGTGAACTACAGCTCGGTTTCGGGCCTGCAGGGCAACTCGGGCCAGGCGAACTATGGCGCCGCGAAGGCGGGCGTGGCCGGCCTCACGCGCGTGGCCGCCCGCGACCTCGGACGCTATGGCGTGACCGTCAACTGCATCGCGCCCGGCGCCGCGACGCGCCTCACGGCGACGGTACCGCAGTCGGCCCGCGAGCTGCGCGCGGCCCGCGGGATTGCCGGCGCCGGCGGCGCTCCGGCCGCTCCCCAGACCGATGCCGAAAAGGCAGCCGCGGAGCGCGCGGCGGCGATGCGCGGCCCGGACATGGTCGCCCCGATGACCATCTACCTGCTCCTCGACGAAGCGTGGAACATCAATGGGCGCATCTTCCAGGTGTCGGGCGGGCACATCGGCCTGCTGCAGGACATGTACCCGCCGTTCAAGAACATCTACAAGGACGGCAAGTGGACGCTGGACGAGCTGCGTCAGCTCGTGCCCGCGCAGCTGATGGCCGGGGTGCAGAACCCCGCGCCGCCGGCGGCCGACCTGCAAATCCCGGGCCGCGACAAGTAGCGCGTTCGCACGCAACGGGAAGCCCGGCCGGAGCCGGGCTTCGCCGCGCCCGCGGCAGCGGCGCATCACACGGGCCTCTGGTATCGTCGGGGCCACCAATCTGCCTCCAGGTGTGTCTATGGATGCTCTCGAGGGACTGACTGTCCTCGACTTCACGAGTCACATCGCCGGGCCCTACAGCACGAAGCTGCTGGCGGACCTCGGCGCGCGGGTCATCAAGGTGGAACGGCCGGGCGGCGACCCGGCGCGGCAGCTCGGGCCGTGGCTCGGCGACGAGCCGGGCATCGAACGTAGCGGCACCTACCAGTTCCTCAACACGAACAAGGAATCGGTGGTGCTCGACCTGAAGAGCCCCGCCGGGAAACAGGCCGCATTCGACCTGGTGCAACTCGCCGACCTCGTGGTGCTGGGCTTCCCGCCCGCGGTGCGCGAGCGCCTGGGCCTGACGTACGAGGCCATCAGCGCGTGTAAGGACATTCCGGTTCTCGAGATCACCAACTTCGGTTCGAGCGGGCCGTACCGGGACTACAGGCTCTCCGACACCGTGCTCTTCGCGATGGGCGGCGAGATGTGGAGCCACGGCACGAACGACCGCGAGCCGCTCAAGCTCGGGGGCACCGCCGCACTCATGCAGTGCGGTGCGGTCGGCGGGCTGGCGGCGCTCGGGACACTGACCGCGTACGAGGTACACGGCATCGGACAGCGGGTGGAGCTGCCGCTGTTCGACGTGCAGATCAACAGCATCGACCGGCGCGTTTCGACCATCCTCGCGTTCCGATGGTCCGGGCGCGTGACGAGCCGGCCGGAGCATGCGGGCGCCGGGCTCGCGGGCGGCATCTACCCGGTGGCCGACGGCTATGTCGAGGTGACCGCCTCGTTCGGGAACTACTGGCAGCGGTTCGCGGAGATGATCGGCGATCCACTGCTGAAGGAAGAGCGCTGGTCGTCGCCGGCGACCGCCTTCGACCCCGCCGCGAAGGAGGAGGCCGACGCGGTCATCTACCCGTGGATGCTGAGCCGCACCCGGCGCGAAGTTTGGGCCGAAGCGCGGCGGGCGAAGGCGCTGGTTGCGCCGCTGTTCACGGGCAAGGACCTGTACGAAGACCCGGTGTTCCGCGAGCGCGGCCTGTGGACCGAAGTGGAGCACGAGACGCTCGGCAAGTTCCCGATGCTCGGGCGGCCGTATCAGTTCTCGAAGACGCCCTGGCGAATCCGGAAGGCGGCGCCGATGCTCGGCGCAGACACGGAGCGGGTGCTCCGCGAAATCGGTTACGACGACGCGAAAATCGCGGCGGTGCGGAAAGGAGCGGCAGCATGAGCGACTACCTGCCTCTGGAGGGCGTGCGACTCTGCGACTTCACCGCGGTCTGGGCGGGGCAGTCGGCTTCGATGTACCTGGCCGACATGGGCGCCGACTGCGTGAAGGTGGAGAACCCGTACATCTGGAACCCGATGACGCGCGCGGCTTCGCCGACCATCAATTCGATGACCGCGCAGCTGATCCCGCCGTGGCTGGGTGGCCACCCGAACAGCAACCCCGGCCCACGGCCGTGGAACAACAGCCCCGGGTTCATCCATGTGCTGCGGAACAAGAAGTCATTCACGATCGATAGCCGCCGGCCGGAAGGGCTCGAAGTGGTCAAGCAGCTCCTGCGCATCAGCGACGTGACCGCCGAGAACCTGGCCATCGGCACGCTCGAACGGCTCGGGCTCGACGACGACGCCATTCGGCGCGAGCGGCCGGACATCGTCATCCTGCACCTGCCGGCCTACGGCAAGACGGGCGAGTACATCGAGGGGCGCGGCTACGGCGCCCACATGGACGCGGTCGGCGGCTCGACCATCCTCCGCGGCTACCGCGATAGTTCCCCGCTGACGAACGTGCAGGTGTTCGCGGGCGACTTCTTCGCCGGCGTGCACGGTGCGATCGCGGTGCTGGCGGCACTTCGCCACCGGCGCCTGACGGGCGAGGGCCAGACGATCGAGTGCACGCAGGCGGAGTGCTCGTCCCAGATGTTCCCGCAGTCGGCACTCGATGCGGCCTGGAACGGCCGGGAACACACGTCCATCGGGAACCGCAGCATCGAGGGATTCGTGCCGAACGGCGTGTTCCCGACGCGCGGCGACAACCGCTGGATCGCCATCAGCTGTCGCAGCGACGCGGAGTGGCGGGCGCTCGTGGCGTTCATGGGCAACCCCGAGTGGGCGGCGAAGCCGGAGTTCGCGACAGCAGCCGGCCGCGAGCCGGAACAGGACATGATCGAGGAGCGCATCGCGGAGTTCACCGCGAACCGCGAACGCGAAGACCTGTTCCGTGAGCTGCAGGAGGCAGGCGTGACCGCCGGCCCGGTGCTGAACGCCGAGGACGCGACACTCGACCCCCACCTGGAGGCGACGGGCCTCTGGACGACGCTCCCGGCGACCGAGGACTACCCGGAGACGAAGTTCTCGAAGCCGCCGTACCGGTTCTCGAAGTCGAACGTCACGTTGCGCACGCCGCCGGCGCTCTTCGGGCAGCACAACGACTACGTGTACAAAGAGCTGCTGGGCATGAGCGACGAGGAGTACGCGCGCCTGCGGGAGCAGGGGCTCATCCGGGACACGTACGCCCCGGAGGCGCTGGGCGGCTAGCGCACGGGGCACATGGGGAGACGCGAACAGGCTGCGCCGGTGGCGCAGCCTGTTTGTTGTGGGCGTGACGATGGTGGGCCCGCCGGGATTCGAACCCAGGACCAACCGGTTATGAGCCGGCCGCTCTCACCGCTGAGCTACGGGCCCCTGCGTGGGCAGTATAGCGAGCCCGGCCGGGTGTGCCGGGATTACCAGCGGCGCCCGCCGCGGCGATCTCCGCCGCGCCCGCCGCCACGGCCACCGCGGTCGCCACCGCCGTAGCCGCCCCGGTCGCCAAAGCCGCCGCCGTAGCCGCCACCACCGTAACCGCCGCCACCGCCACCGTAACCACCACCGCTGCGGCCGAAGCTGCCGGCGCCGCGAGGCTGGGGCTGATAGCAATCGCTGCAGTAGACGGGCTTATCGCCGCGGGGCTGGAAGGGCACACGCGCTTCCTTGCCGCACGAGGCGCACGGAACGGTGAACATCTCGCGTTCGGGACGGGACATGCCGCCACCGCTTTCGCCCTTGCGGGCGCGGCGGCAGTTGGGGCACCGGCGGGGTTCGTTCGTGAACCCCTTCGAAGCGTGGAATTCTTGCTCACCCGCTGTGAAGGTGAACTCTGCGCCGCAATCGACGCAGACGAGTGTTTTGTCGGCGTAAGGCACCCGACGACCTCCTGAAAATAGCTGGATCCCTACGGTCATCGAGCACCGGTGAATTAGCCTCATCCGCGAGGCCGATGGAACGTGAGAGCCGATATCACGGTAGCAGCCGGGGTGAAGGCTGTCATCCGGATTTCAAGCCATTCGAACTATTTCGAGAGATCTGCCCGATGGCAGGGCGCGAACGATTCGACGGGGCAAGCGGGGCTGATGGTATACTGCCGGTGGTCGTCCCACCCCAGTGTCGATCCCGGGCCCAACGGTCCTCATCCGAGGAAGTCGCGGGAATTCGGCCGGAACGCCACCCCCGTGCGAGCGGCTCGGGAAAGGGCCCAAGTACCGCCACTCATGTGGAAGGAGGCTTGGGAAATGGGAACCAGTCCGCCCGTGTCCATTCTCCTGTAACGGTCCGACTCAGCCGCCGCACGTGCGCCGGCGCCAGACCCCCCGAGGAGATGGATATGCACCCCAACAGCTTTGGTAGCACCGCCGAACTGCGCTCTGGCGATGCCACCTACACGTACTTCCGCCTCCAGTCGCTTATCGATGCCGGGATCGGGAACGTGGAACGCCTGCCGTTCTCGATGAAGGTGCTGCTCGAAAACCTGCTGCG
>JBLNCO010000316.1:0-3192 GCA_050260715.1 Hyphomicrobiales bacterium
CGGTGCTGGGCCTGCTCGGCAAGCCCGGCAAGTCGACCAACATGCCGACGGGAGGCCACTGATGCCCCGGGTCGCCGGTCAGATCGATCCCGCCAAGACCGAGGCCATCCTCGATGCCGCCTCCGCCGTGCTGGCGGAGCGCGGCCTCGCCGCCCCGATGGAGGAGATCGCGCGGCGGGCGGGGGTGTCGAAGCAGACGGTCTACAA
This sequence comes from Hyphomicrobiales bacterium, assembly GCA_050260715.1. Lineage (GTDB taxonomy): Bacteria > Chloroflexota > Dehalococcoidia > Tepidiformales > Tepidiformaceae > JALOAP01. The sequence goes on from JBLNCO010000316.1 coordinate 208, forward strand.
CCGCTATCGCTGCAAGGCCGACATCGTCCGCGCTCTGGTCGAACGACGCGTCGAGAGCATGACGGCGCCGCTTCGCGTGACGGACGGCGGCGGCATGCATGCCGAGGAGGCGCTGACCCGCTACGCCCGCACGCTGCTGGAGGCGGTGGGTCGCAGCCACTCAATCCTGCGCCTGACGATTCAGAGCGCCGATGAGATGCCAGACCTCGCGCGGATCGTGTTCGAGACCGGCCCGCTTCGCTCGCGCAAGGAGCTGGCCAACTTCCTGCGCGAGGAGACGAAGGCCGGGCGGCTTGCCGTCGACGACCCGATGCAGGCGGCCGAGTTCTTTGCGGGCATGGTTATCGGCCAGCGGCAGACGCGCTCGCTGCTCGGACTCGGCAATTCGCAGGACCCCGCCGAAATCGACCGGATCGCCCGAACGGCGGCCCGGCGGTTCCTGAGAGCCTACGCGCCCTGATCTTCCGGTTCGGGCAGGCCCATCATGTGGAAGCCCGCATCGACGTGCACCACCTCACCCGTCGTGGAGCGGCCAAGCTCGGACAGCAGCCACAGCGCGCAGCCCGCCACCCCTTCCATCGAGGTGTCTTCCTTCAGCGCCGAGAAGGCCCGGCCCTGCGAAAGCATTCCGCGCCCGCCGGAGATGCCGGCCAGCGACAGGGTCCGCATGGCGCCGGCCGAGATCGCATTCACGCGAATGCCCTTGGGGCCCAGGTCGCGAGCAATGTAGCGGGTCGAGGCCTCAAGCGCGGCCTTGGCCACGCCCATGGTGTTGTAGTTCGGAATGACCCGCTCCGAGCCGAGATACGTCATCGTCACCATCGACCCGCCGTTCGGCATCATCTTCGCCGCGCGCCTTGCGCTGTCCACGAAGCTGAAGGCGGAGATGTTCATCGCCGTCAGGAAGCCGTCGCGGGTGGTGTTCTCCACGAACGAGCCCTTCAGCTCGTCCTTGTTGGCGAAGGCGATGGAGTGGACGAGGAAGTCGAGCGTTCCGAACGCCTTCTCCAGCTCGGCGAAGCCCGCATCCATCGAGCCGTCGTCAGTGACCTCCAGCGGGATGAAGGTCTTCACCCCGATGCTCTCGCCGAGCGGCCGCACGCGGCGCTCCATGTCCGGCAGGTAGGCAAACGCTAGCTCCGCCCCCTGCGCCGCCAGCTGCGAGGCGATCCCCCAGGCAATGGAATTGTGGTTCGCCACCCCCATCACGAGGCCCTTCTTGCCCCGCATGAGGTCGCCTTTGGGGAAGCTGTAGTCGTCGGCCATGGATGCTCCTTTAGGCCCGCGCCATGATCAGGCAGCCGTTGGTGCCGCCGAAGCCGAAGCTGTTGGACATCACCGTTTCCAGATCGCGATCAAGCCGCTCGCGGACGATCGGCATGCCCTCGAACGCGGGGTCGAGGTTTTCGATGTTGGCGCTCTCGGCGACGAAGCCGTTGTTCATCATCAGGAGCGAGTAGATGGCCTCCTGCGCGCCCGCGGCGCCCAGGCTGTGGCCGGTCAGCGACTTGGTGGACGAGATCAGCGGCGCGTCGGCGCCGAACACCGCGCGCACCGCCTCCATCTCCTTGACGTCACCCACGGGCGTCGCCGTGCCGTGCGGGTTCAGGTAGTCGATCCTGCGGTTGCCGGCGCTCTCCAGCGCCATGCGCATGCAGCGCTGGGCGCCTTCGCCGGAGGGGGCGACCATGTCGTAGCCGTCGGAGTTGGCCGCGTAGCCCACGACCTCGCCGTAGATCTTCGCGCCGCGCGCCTTGGCCCGCTCCATCTCTTCCAGCACCACGATACCCGCGCCACCGGCGATGACGAAGCCGTCGCGGTCGCGGTCGTACGCGCGGCTGGCCTTCTGCGGTGTCTCGTTGAAGTTCGAGCTCATGGCGCCCATGGCGTCGAACAGGACCGAAAGGGTCCAGTCGAGCTCCTCCGTCCCGCCGGCGAAGACGATGTCCTGCTTGCCGAGCGCGATCTGCTCGTAGGCCGAGCCGATGCAGTGGGTCGAGGTCGCGCAGGCCGAGGAGATCGAGAAGTTCAGGCCGCGAATCTTGAACCAGGTCGCCAGCACGGCCGACGGGCCGGAGCACATGGCCTTCGGCACCGCGAACGGACCGACGCGCTTGGGGCCCTTCTCCTTGGCGATCTGGGCCGCCTGGACAATCGAATGGGTCGAGGGGCCCCCTGCGCCGACGATCACGCCGGTGCGGTCGTTGGAAACCTCGTTCTCCTCCAGCCCGGCGTCGGCGATCGCCTGCTCCATGGCGATGTGGCCGAACGCCGTGCCCTGCGCCAGGAAGCGCGCGGCGCGGCGGTCAACCATCGACTCCCAGTCGAGGTCGGGCTTGCCATGCACCTGGCAGCGGAAACCGAGTTCGGCGTACTCCGGCGCAAACGAAATCCCCGACTTCGCTTCCCGCAGCGAGGCCAGCACTTCGTTGGCGTTGTTGCCGATCGAAGAAACGATGCCGATGCCGGTTACCGCGACGCGGCGCATGGACCCTCCTTCAGCTCAGACCAGGTCGCGGGCGTCGAACAGCCCGACGCGCAGGTCCTTGGCCTCATAGATGGGCTTGCCGTCGGCTTCGAGAACCCCGTCCGCCACGCCCATCACGAGCTTGCGCATGATCACGCGCTTCATGTTGATCTTGTAGACGACCTTCCGCACCACCGGTGTCACCTGGCCGCTGAACTTCACATCGCCGACGCCCAGCGCTCGGCCCCGGCCCGGCGCGCCGGACCAGCCCAGGAAGAAGCCGACCAGCTGCCACATGGCGTCGAGCCCAAGGCAGCCCGGCATCACCGGGTCGCCGATGAAGTGGCAGTCGAAGAACCAGAGGTCGTCTTTGATATCGAGCTCGGCCTCGATGTAGCCCTTGCCGTGCGAACCGCCCGCCGAGGTGATCTCGGCGATGCGGTCGAACATGAGCATGGGCGGGGCGGGCAGCTGGGCGTTGCCGGGCCCGAACATCTCGCCGCGGGCGCAGGCCAGCA
>JBLNCO010000317.1:0-4712 GCA_050260715.1 Hyphomicrobiales bacterium
CCCGACGGGCCTCGGCAAGTCGGCCATTTACCAGCTCGCCGGCATTCAGATCGAGGGACCGACCATCGTCGTGTCCCCGCTCATCGCGCTGCAGAAGGACCAGCTCGACAGCATCGACGGCCTGGACCTCCCGTCCGCCGTCGCACTGAACTCCACCCTCTCGAACGGCCGCCGCCGCGACGTGCTCGAGCGGCTTGCTCGCGGCGACATCGAGTTCCTGTTCCTCGCGCCGGAGCAGTTCGCGAACGACGAGGTGCTCGATGCCGTTCGCGCCGCCGAGCCCTCGCTCTTCGTCGTCGACGAAGCTCACTGCATCTGCGAGTGGGGCCACGACTTCCGCCCCGAGTACCTGCGCCTCGGCGCCGTCATCCACGCCGTGGGCGACCCGGTCGTCCTCGCCCTCACGGCGACCGCCGCACCGCCTGTCCGCGCCGAAATCATCGAGCGCCTCGACATGGAGGACCCGGCGGTCGTCGTGCGTGGCTTCGACCGCCCGAACATCCACCTCGCCGTCGAGTCCTTCGCCGACGACGCAACGAAGCGCGAGGCGCTGGTCGAGCGCGTGCGCGCACAGGAGGGCGCCGGCATCGTGTATGCGGCCACGCACAGGCGCACCGAGCAGATCGCCGAGGCGCTCTCAGCAGCGGGCATCCGCGCGGCCGCTTATCACGCCGGCCTTGCGAAGAAGGCTCGCACGGACATCCAGGAGCAATTCATGGCCGGCGGGATCGACGTCATCGTCGCCACCACCGCCTTCGGGATGGGCATCGACAAGCCCGATGTCCGCTTCGTCTTCCACCACGACATCAGCGACTCGGTCGACTCCTACTACCAGGAGATCGGCCGGGCCGGCCGCGACGGCGAGCCTGCGAGCGCCGTCCTCTTCTTTCGCGCCGAAGACATCGCCCTCCGGCGCTTCTTCGCAGGTACTCCCGATGTCGGCGAGGACAGCCTGCGGGCCGTAGTACGCGCTCTTCGCCACGGCCCCGCCACCGCGGAGCAGCTCGCCGAACGCCTCGCGGTGGGAAACGGCGCCCTCCGCGCCGCACTGGACTACCTCGGCGATGCCGACGCCACCGAAACCGGCCCGGACGGTACGGTCCGGCTCGCCGCGGGCGTCTCGACGTCCGGCGCCATCCAAGATGCGGAGGCTGCGGCGGACCGCCGCGAAGCCTTCGACCGCACGCGCGTCGAGATGATCCGGAGCTACGCCGAGACCGCCGGCTGTCGCCGCGAGTATCTGCTGACCTACTTCGGTGAGCCGTTCCAGGGTCCCTGCGGCAACTGCGATACCTGCGAATCCGGCTCCGCCGGCGCCGCCGCCGAGGGCGAGCAGCCGTTCGCGCTCCAGTCCCGCGTGCAGCACCGCGAATTCGGCGCCGGCACGGTGGTGCGTTACGAACCGGGCCGCGTCGTCGTCCTCTTCGACGACAGCGGGTACCGCACGCTCAAGCTCGAGCTCGTGCTTCAGGACGCCCTGCTCGCGCCCGCCTGACCCCCGGGACTGACAACAACACGCCTCACAGGTACTCTGCCCGCAATGACTGCTGCCGCAGCCTACGTGGAACCGACCCGCGGCCGGGGCCTGCGGAATTCGCTCGAACTCCTCGCCGCACTCACTTCGCGTGACCTTCGCCTGCGCTACCAGGGCAGCCTCTTCGGCTGGCTCTGGACCCTCGCACGCCCGCTTGCCCTCGGCGGCATCCTCTCCTTCGCGCTCGGCACGGTGCTCTCCGCCGGCATCTCCGACTACCCGGTGTTCCTGCTCGTCGGGCTGTTCCCGTGGTTCTGGTTCCAGGGCGGCGTCCAGGCCGCCTCCACCTCGTTCGTTGGCAATGGGGGCCTCCTCAAGAAGGTCCGCTTTCCGCGTGCCGTCCTGCCCCTCAGCGCGCTCCTCGCCCATACCCTCCAGTTCCTGCTCGCACTGCCCGTCCTCTTCGTGTTCCTGCTCGCCTACGGCCACAACCCGCAGTGGATCTGGCTCGCTGGCGTGCCGCTCCTGTTCGCCACGCAGCTCCTCCTGATCGCCGGCATCGGCCTCTTCGTCGCCACCATCACCGTCTTCTTCCGCGACCTCGAACACATCACCGAGGTGCTCCTCAGCCTCCTCTTCTACGCCACGCCAATCCTCTACAACGTCGACCGCATCCCCGACCGCTACGGCTGGATCGTCTGGGTCAACCCGCTCGCGCCGATCGCCGAAGGCTGGCGGCTCGTGTTCCTGCAGTCCGAATGGCCGCACGAGGAGTTTCTTGCCGGCCTCGCTCTCTCCCTCGTCGCGCTCGCCCTGGGTGCGGTCGTCTACTACGCCCTCGAAGATCGCTTCGCGGACCTGGTGTAGCGATGAGCACCGCACCGCACACCAGCACCGGCGCCCCACCGCCGTCAGCCGCCCCGCCGGCGCTTTCGCTGCGCCACGTCTCGAAGCGCTACCGGATGCTCCGCGAGCCCGGCGCGCTGAAGACGGCCATCATCCATCCCTCGCGCTGGTTCGGGGGCGGCCCCAGCCGCGACCACTGGGCCGTCCGCGATGTCACGTTCGATGTGCAGCCCGGCGAGTTCTTCAGCATCGTCGGCGCCAACGGCAGCGGGAAAAGCACGCTCCTGCGCCTGATGGCCGGGCTCGCGCGCCCCACCGAGGGGACCATTCGCGCCTCGGGCCGCATCTCCAGCCTGCTCGAACTCGGCTCCGGCTTCCACCCCGAAGTCAGCGGCCGCGAGAACGCCATCCTCAACGGCCTGCTCGCCGGCCTCACCCGCGCCGAAATCGAACGGCTCATGCCCGGCATCATCCAGTTCGCGGGCCTCGCCGAATTCATCGACCAGCCCATGCGCACGTACTCCAGCGGCATGCACGTCCGTCTCGGCTTCGCCATCGCCGCCTCGCTCGAACCAGAAATCCTGCTCGTCGACGAAGTCCTCGCGGTCGGCGATGCGCGCTTCCAGGAGAAGTGCTACGACCACATCACCCGCCTGCGCGAACGCGGCGTGACCATCGTCATGGTCTCCCACGACCTCGCCGCCGTGGAGCGCTTCTCCACCCGCGCCGCCCTGATGGAGCGAGGCCGCATTGTCGCGCTGGGCGACCCGCGCCGCATCGTCGCGCAGCACCTCGATCGCCTCGCCGATAGCTCGCCCGAAATCCGCCGCGCCCTCGACGAAGCCATCGATGCCGACCCGGCGGCGCTCGAGGCCATCCTCGCCGAGGACCCCGACGCGCAGGCGGCGTTCGACAGGGCGCTGGCAACGAACCCGGCGTACCTCCAGTCGCTGGCCGAAAAGGGTGCCGAACCGCCCGGGAATCCCGACGAGCCCGAGGCCCGGCCCTGAACGCCGAACCGCCGGCGGAGCGCTGCCCACGTATCGCCGTCCTCACGGTGACCACGAACGCAGCCGCCCATCTCCCCGCCTACCTCGAGGCGCTCAAACGCGTCACTTATCCCCGCCTCGAACTCTGGGTGGTCGATAACGGCTCGCGCGACGGTTCGCCCGAGCTCGTCACGGCCACGTTGCCTTCGGCCCATGTCCTCCGCAACGAACGCAACCTCGGGTTCACGGGCGCCTGTAACCGCGGTCTCGAAGAGATCCTCGCCTGCGGCTTCGACTATGTGCTCTTCCTGAACGACGACACCGAGGTCACGCCCGGGTTCGTCGAGCCCCTCGTTGCCCTCGCCGACGACCGCACCATGGTTGCCCCGCGCACCTTCCTGGCCGGCACCGATGACCTGATGGACGATGCCGCCGGCTCCTTTGACTGGCTTCGCGGCACCTGGCGCCGCCGCACCCTCGGCCGCTCGGAATCGCCCGCAGAACGCCGCGTGCACCCCGTCGAAGTCGCGAATCTCTCGTGCCTGCTCGTCCCCGTGCCGCTCCTGCGCCGCACCCGCCTGCTCGACGACGCCTTCTTCGTCTACTACGACGACACCGACTTCTGCCGCCGCGCCCGCGAGGCCGGTGGCCGGATCCTTTTGAACCCCGCGTCGGTCGTTTACCACCGCAAGGGGGCGACGCTCGGCGGGCAGATCTCTCCGTTCGGGTGCTACTACCTCACCCGCAACCGGCCCTACCTCATCCGCAAGCACACCCGCTCGAATCTGCGCTTCGCCGTGTTCGCTGCCTACTTCTTCGGTTCCCGGGCCGCTCGCGCTGCCATCTGGGCCGCCCAGGGCCGCCGCGATCTCGTTCGGGCCACGGCTGCCGGGCTCCGCGATTACGCCCTCGGCCGCATGGGCCCACGCCGCGAGTGAGTCGCGCTCCCACAGGCCGGCGCTTCACCCTTGAGAAAACGCTTACCTTCCTTACCGATATCGGGGTTCGTCCTATTGACGCGCGCTATCGGGGCGGCTACTGTTCAGGGCAGTAAAGGAGGTGATGCGCATGGACGATCATAGTCGTAGTTCGGGTCGGATTTCTGCGCTGGAGGTGACCTCCGCCTAGGGCTCCGGCCTTAGCTACGTCATCTAAGGGGCCGAGAAATCGGCCCCTTTCGCTTGCCCGCTACTATGTCCGAACTCCCCTTCCACGCCGCCCGCTTCCAGGACGCCCTTCGCACCACCGCGATCGGCCGCTTCCTCACGTACCGCCTGCGCACCGGCAGCACCATGGACCTCGCGCGCACCGAAGCCGCGGATGGCGCCCCGCACGGCACGCTCGTCCTCGCCGAAGAGCAGACCGCCGGCCGCGGACGCAAGGGCCGGTCGTTCCACAGCCCC
>JBLNCO010000318.1:0-5783 GCA_050260715.1 Hyphomicrobiales bacterium
CCACCGTCTCTTCGGGGTCGAGCGGCGCCGCCGACCCGGCGACCTTCTTGATTTCCTCCGCGGTGCGCTCGCCGATGAGCAGGTTATGCACCTGCCGTGCGTACGCCATGATGTCCTGGTCCATCTCGTCGCCGGCCACGCGGATGGAGGTGCTCACCACCATGCCGCCGAGCGAAATCACGGCCACCTCGGTCGTGCCGCCGCCAATGTCGACGATCATGCAGCCCGCCGCCTCGATAACCGGCAGGCCCGAGCCAATCGCCGCGGCCATCGGCTCTTCGATCAGGTAGCAGCTCCGCGCGCCGGCGTTCAGCGCGGCGTCGTGGACCGCCCGCTTCTCGACCTCCGTCACGCCGCTCGGGATGCCCACGACCACGCGGGGCTGCGCAAGGAACCCCCGGTCGTGCACCGCCCGGATGAAGTAGCTCAGCATCTTCTCCGTGACCTCGAAGTCGGAGATCACGCCGTCGCGCAGGGGCCGGACCGCGATGATGTTGGCCGGGGTGCGGCCCACCATCCGCTTCGCCTCCGCGCCGATCGCCAGGATCTTTTTTGTCACGCGGTCGATAGCAACGACGGATGGCTCGTCGATGACGATGCCGCGTCCGCGCACCATGACCAGTGTGTTCGCGGTCCCGAGGTCAATCGCGATGTCGTGCGAGAGAAACCCGAAGAGATTCGCAAGGGGACTGAAGAGAGCCAATGGCGGTTCCAGGAGGAGGGACTGCCGACGACGGCTGCCTGCGACGCATCCGCATTATATTCCTCATAACCTTCCGCGCGAGAATGAGTGAATTTCGCGGCTAAGGGAACGGTCGAAGCTCTCCCTTACCCCCTAAAAGTCACGCGGAAACCGCCTCCGGCCCCTCCTCCAGCAGCCTCGCGAACGTCGCTTCGTCGATCGTCCGCACGCCCAGCTGCTGGGCCTTCGTCAGCTTCGACCCCGCCTCTTCGCCCACCACCAGGATGTCGGTGCTCTTCGAGACGGAGCTGCCCACCTTGCCGCCCAGCTCCCGGATACGGTCCTCGGCGGCGTTGCGCGACATCGTTTCGAGCCGCCCGGTGACCACGATCGTGAGCCCGGCCAGCAAATCGCTCGCGGCCGTCACCCGCTGCTGGACGGTGTTCACGCCCGCCGCCTGCAGCCGCCGCACGACCGCCCGGTTCTCCTCGCGCGCGGCCCAGTCGGCGATGCTCTTCGCCACCACCGGTCCGATGCCCTCCACCTCCTGGAGCTGCTCCACGGACGCATCGAGGATCGCGTCCAGGCTGCCGAAGTGGTCGGCGAGCAGCCGGGCCGTTTCGTACCCCACGTGCCGGATACCGAGCGCGAAGAGCACGTTCGTAAGCGGCCGCTGCTTGCTGTTCTCGATGCCCGCAATCAGCCGCTCCGCGCTCTTCGTGCCCATGCGGTCGAGCGCCGCCAGCTGCTCGACGGTGAGGTCGTAGACATCGGAGATGTCCTTCACGAGCCCCTTTTCGAACAGCGTGTAGGCCATCCGCTCGCCGAGCCCGTCGATGTCCATCGAGGCCCGGCCCGCGAAGTGCTCGAGCAGCCGGATTTGCTGCGCCGGGCAGGCCGTGTTCGGGCAGTAGACCACCGCCTCCGAGGGGTCGCGCGAGACGGGCGTGCCGCACGCCGGGCAGGCGTCCGGCATGTGGAACTCCTGCTCGTCGCCCTTGCGCAGGCTGAGCACCGGCCCGACCACCTGCGGGATAACCTCGCCTGCGCGCTGCACGATGACCGTGTCGCCCACCCGGATGTCCTTGCGGTGGATGTCGTTCTCGTTGTGCAGCGTGGCCAGCTTTACCGTCGCGCCGCCGACCACCACCGGCTCCAGCACCGCGAACGGGTTGAGCGCACCCGTCCGGCCGACGTTCACGTCGATGCGCAGCAGTTTCGTGGTGCGCTGCTGCGGCGGGAACTTGAACGCCGTTGCCCAGCGGGGCTCCCGGCCGACCACGCCGAGCTCGTCCCAGTCGCGGACGTCGTCGACCTTCAGCACCACCCCGTCGATGTCGTAGTCGATGCGCTCCCGCTCCCGGCCCCACCACTGGATGCGCTCGGAGACCTCGGTCATATTCGAATGGAGCCGCGCCTCCGGGTTCACCGTGAAGCCCATCTCCCGGAGCCACTGCAGGATTTCGAACTGGCTGGTCGGGTGCGTGCCGTCTTCTACCCAGCCAAGCTGGTACACGAACATCGAAAGCGGCCGGCTCGCGGTGATCGACGGGTCCTTCTGGCGCACCGAACCCGCAGCGGCATTGCGAGGGTTCGCGTACAGCGGCAGCGCCTTCTTCCCCTCTGCCTCGCGCTGGAGGTTCATGTCGCCGATGGCCGCGTTCATCGCCTCGAAGCCGCTCTTCGTCATGTACACCTCGCCGCGCACTTCGAAGCGCTGCGGGTAGGTGCCTTTGAGCCGCCGCGGGATGTCCCTGATCGTCCGGAGGTTCTCGGTTACGTTTTCGCCGCGCCGGCCATCGCCCCGCGTGGCTCCCTGCACGAACACCCCGTCCTCGTACACCAGCGCGATCGCCAGCCCGTCGATCTTGGGCTCGGTGGTGATGGGGAACTCGTCGCGCCCGAGCACGGCAGCGACCCGCCGGCGCCAGCCTTCCAGGTCTTCGCCGCTGAACGCGTTCGAAAGCGACAGCAACGGCTGCCGGTGCTCCACGACGCCGAACGACTCGACGGGCGCTGCTCCCACGCGCTGCGTGGGCGAATCGGGCGTGATGAGCTCCGGATACTGCGCTTCGATTGCGCGCAGTTCGTTCATCAGCTCGTCGTACTCGGCGTCCGATATCTGCGGGTCGTCGAGCACGTAGTAGCGGTAGTTGTGGTAGTTCAGCTGGGATCGCAGCTCTTCGCTGCGCAGGCGGGCGGCGTACTGATTGGAATCGTCCATTGGGCCACAAAGTATAGCGAGCGCCGCCGCCTGCCCGGAGGCCCGTGTCACTAGCCGGCGCGGCGTGGATGCGCCGTCGCCCGCGCCCCGAACTGGATGAGCTGGCCGCGGTCCGCCTTCGCGTGCTGCCAGCGCAGCGCCATGCCAACGGCGGTCGCGGCGCTCGCTGCCAGTTCGAGCACTTCCTCGGGCTTCGAGAACGGCCCGCCCGACCGCTCGAAGGAGTCGTTCAGCACCGCGACAGCGAGCAGCACGATGCTGGCCGCGAAAAAGGCGAACGCGCGCCGGTCGCGCATGAACTCGTGCCGGAAGATGCCGCAGATCGCGAGCCCGATTCCGCCGCCGATGAGCATCAGCAGGTCGTCGATGCCCTGCAGGAAGGGCGGGTCGCCGAAGCCCACCTGGTGGAGCTTTTCGTGCCCCCACTCCTGCAGATTGAACAGCTCGTTGGCAGCGAGGAGGGCCAGCCCCAGCGACGCGATGGCCCAGAAGGCGGCGTCGCGGCGGCCCCGCTCCGACCGCCACGCCGCCCAGGCGAAGATCGACGCAACCGCAAACAGCGCGGCTGTCCCCGCATCGACGACTTCGCCCATGGCACCTCCCGCTTCGCCGCCTATGCTCGCCGGTGGATGTGAAGTGGACATCGAGTTGCCGTCGGGGGAAGGTGAAGCGGCCTCCGGGACCCCATCGCGACCGCCGTTTCGCCCTCGCCGCAAGCTCCCGGCGGCCCGTTTCGCAGGGTCGTTCGGTCCCTTTCGCGCGGTAACGTTGCAAGATTTGTGAAGACTCCGTGCCAGGCCCGAATACTCCTATTGACAGGCCCTTAACCAAACCGTTAGGTTCGGAGTCCGATGGATGTGTTGCAGGCATCCGAGAACCAAAGCGGCCGCGCATTGCGCGGCCGTTCGTGCGTCTAAGGAGGGTTCTACACATGCATTCAAGCCTCATCGGGAAGGTGGAGAAGGCGAAGGTCTACGCGCAGGAACGCCACCGCATGAAGATTGAAAGCCTTCGCGTCCAGTTTCACGGGGAGAACAGCGACCACGACGTCACCATTGTCGATGGCGCCTGGCGTTGCACCTGTGACTTCTTCAAGGATTGGAATGTGTGTAGCCACACCATGGCCCTCGAACGCGTCCTCGAAGGCATGGTGCCTTCCCAGGAGGCACGGGAGCTCGTAATCGCCTAGCGGCGACCATTCGGGCACCGGCCGGCCACGCGATTCAAACGGAATTCCTACGCGGAATCCCCTGTGGAATTCTCCACAACTGCCGTGTAGGCCCGTACGATGGCTTCCACCATTTCGGCGGAGGCCATGCATGTTAGGTTTCAGCTGGGGAGCATTCTTCGTCTATCTCTCCGCGCTGTGCCTCATGGTCCTCGGCGGCCTCTGGGGCCTCTTCGAAAGCCACCACCCTGCCTTCCTCGCCCCCATCCTCATGGGCCTCTTCTTCTTCTACCTCTGCTGGGAAGCCGTCGTCGGACCGCCCGACAAGTAAGCGGCCCGCAACCACCCTCCTGGCGGCCAGGTGGCGACGAGCACCACCGATGTCCGGTTCGACCTCTCGCTCGCCTCACCGGGCGAAGGCGACAGCCACACCAACGTCTACTCTCTCACGACCGGCACCGTGACCTGGACCAGACGACAGAAGGTTGCTAGCCCGAGACGAAGAGCGGCCAGACGGCGCTCGACCCCGGCTCTACGGACCTCACCGTCACGGAGTCGAACGGCCAGATGACCTACGCCTTCAACGTGCACGCCAACAAGACCGAGACGTACACCGTGACCTGCGGCGATGACAACCCGGTGTCGATCGATGTGCCCGAGTTCGGGCCGCTCTTCCCCTTCCCCGTCGGGGACAGCGACGGCCTCGAGTACTCGGGTGGGCCCGTTCCCGCGGGGAAGACCATCACCGGTTCGACCACCGTCTTCGAAGACAATGCGAACGTGACCTGGACCTGGAAGCTGACTCGGCAGGACTAGCGGCCGGGGTTGCCAACCGGATCGCTGACGGCCAATGCTGCGGCCAGCGAAACTCTGGCGCCCCGGAGGTCTGTCATGCTCGTCCGCTTCGAAACCGATGGCCCTGTCGCCGTGGTCACGCTGAACCGCCCGGAGGTCCGCAACGCCGTCGACGGCCCCACCGCCCGCGAGCTCGCCGAGGCATTCCGCCGTTTCGACAGCGATGATTCGCTGTCCGTCGCCATCCTCACCGGCGAGGGCTCGACTTTCTGCGCCGGCGCCGACCTCAAGGCGATCTCCGACGGCCGCGGCAACCGCGTGACCGAGGAGGGCGACGGTCCCCTCGGTTGCACCCGGATGCTGCTTTCGAAGCCGGTCATCGCCGCGGTCGAAGGCCACGCCGTGGCCGGCGGGCTCGAGCTCGCGCTCTGGTGCGACCTCCGGGTTGCCTCGGAGACGGCGGTGTTCGGGGTGTTCTGCCGCCGCTGGGGCGTCCCGCTGGTCGATGGCGGCACCATCCGGCTCCCACGGCTCATCGGCCACAGCCACGCGCTCGACATGATCCTCACCGGCCGCCCCGTGGGAGCGGAGGAAGCGCTACGTATGGGCCTCGCCAACCGCGTCGTGCCGGCCGGCACGGCGCTCGCCGCCGCGAAGGAGCTCGCGCGCCAACTCGCCGCGTTTCCGCAGCTCTGCCTCCGAAGCGACCGGCTCTCCAGCTACGAACAGTGGGGCATGGCTCTCGGCGATGCGCTCCGAAACGAATACCACCACGGCAAGGGAACACTCGATTCGGGCGAATCGCGCGAGGGCGCCGCGCGCTTCGCGGCCGGCGCAGGCCGCGGCGGCAGCTTTGACTAGCGGGGCTCCGCGCCGGGTGGCGGCTGGTCGCGCGCCGTGTCCTCGGAGTCCTC
>JBLNCO010000319.1:0-7715 GCA_050260715.1 Hyphomicrobiales bacterium
GCCCAGCCGGTCGGCGGGCGCCTCGGCGATGCCTTCGGGCAGCGTCGGCTGGTGCTGCTGGGGCTCGTCTGCCTGCTCGCCAGCTCCGCGGGCGCCGCCCTCGCGTGGAGCTTCCCGTTGCTGCTGCTGACGCGTTCGCTGCAGGGAGTCTCGGCGGCGCTCTTCATGCCGAACGCGGTCGCCTACCTGCGCAAACAGGTCGAGCCCGAGAACCTGGGCCGCGTGCTGGGCACGAACGGCGCCGCCATCTCGACGGGCGCCGCGCTCGGGCCGGTCACCGGCGGCCTGCTCCTCGCGTTCGGCGACTGGCGGCTGCTCTTCCTGGTGAATGTGCCGCTCGCGCTGCTGGCGGCGTGGCTGGTGTTTCGCCTCGAAGACGACCCGGGCTCCGGGCGCTCGGCCCTGGCGATCGACGCGGTGTCGCTCGGCGCGCTGGCGCTCTCGTTCACCGGCCTCGCCCTCGCCGGGACATCGGCGCGGCTACACAACCCCTGGCTCATCGCCGGCGGCGCGGCAGTGCTCCCGGTCGCGCTCGCGGCCTATGTCCTGCGCTACCGCGCGCGCGGGCGCGGGGTGGTCGACTTGCGGCTGTTCACCCGCCGGAACTACGCGGCCTCGGCGGCAGGCGTCGCCCTGGTGAACCTGGTGATGTACACGACGCTCATCGCGACGCCGGTCTACCTCTCGGATTTGCACGACCTGGGCGACGGCCGCATCGGGCTCATGCTGTTCGCGATGAGCGTGGCGATGGTCGGCATCTCGCCCATCGCCGGGCGCTGGGTCGACCGGCTGGGCGCGCGGCCGCTGGTGGTGACGGGGGCCGGCGCGCTGGTGGTGGCGGCGCTCGTGCTCGCGGCCATGGTCGGTGGACCGCCGGTCGCCTGGCTGCTGCTCCCGCTCGGCGTGCTGGGCATCGGCGTCGGGCTGACGCAGGCGGCGCAGCAGACGGCCGCGCTGCGTGCGTGGCCGGCCGCGGTCGCCGGCTCCGCCTCGGGCACGTTCTCGATGATGCGCTACGTGGGCTCGGTGACGGGCACGGGCATCATGGCCGCGGTGCTCGGCGCGCACCCCGGCGAGGGCGCGTTCCGCGTACTCTTTGCGGTGCTCGCCGGTTTCGCGGTCGCAGCCGTCCTCGCCGCGCTCTCGACGTCCCCGAAAGCGCGGCAGGCGTAGGGAGGGTAAAACCGGAGCGCGGGTGCTGCGCTACGCCCCCACCCGCTGTGCGTCCTTCTGGCCCTTCTGGCCGGCCACCACTTCCGATGGAGCCACGCCGTTGCGGGATGACGCGTCCTGCGCTGCCGCGGCCTGCTGCTGGGCCTGCTGGCGCTGCGGGCGCCGGATGCTCCAGCGGCGGAAGCGCTCCTCGATCGGCTTCGGGCCCTCGCGCTTTTTGCGTTCCTCGCGCTCCTTCAGGAAGTCCTCGCGCGTGCGGCCCCCGATCTGGCTCGTGTGGCAGAGGATCGCTTCTACCTTCTTCTCCCAGTAGTCGGTGATATCGACGACGTAGTCGGGGTTGTCGCTCCCCGCGAGCAGGATTTCGTTCACCTGGTGCGATTCGAGCCCGTCGATTTCGTGGGCGGGGTAGAACAGCCGGTCGCGGACCAGGGGGTAGATGGCGTCGGCCGTGGCGGTGCCGACGTTCCGGTGGTCGCGATGGTTGAAGCTGTGGCGGAAGGCGTCCCAGGTGATGACCACGTCGGGGCGGTACTGCCGCAGCAGCCGCACGATCTGGCCGCGCAGCTCCGCGTTGTCGCCGGTGAACCCATCCGGGTAGCCGAGGAAAATCGTGTCCTTCACGCCGAGGACGCGGCAGGCCGCGCGCTGCTCGGCTTCGCGCATGGCGGCGAGTTTCTCCGGGTGCTGCGTGGGGTCGTGCGTGCCCTTATCGCCGCTGGTGACGAGCACGTAGTACATCTCCCAGCCTTCGGCGCACCATTTCGCCACCGTGCCCGCGCACAGGAACTCGGCGTCGTCGGGGTGGGCGACGATGACCATCGCGCGGCCCGGGCCCTGGATCGGCGGGAGCTCGGCCGTGGGAGCGCTCGCCGGCGCCTGCGGCGCCTCCGTCTTCGGCGCAATGCCGGACCCCTCCTCGCCCTGGCGGAGGAGCGCTTTGCGCAGCTTCTTGAACTTCTTCTTTTTGCTCATGGTTCTCGGGCCGCGAGGGAATCACTCGCGTTGGGGGCCTGCTCATCGACCATCCTACAGGATCGATCCGATAGGGTCGGGCAGCTTCCTGGCAGGTACCGGTTCGCTGCCGGGCCGGGTGCGCAACCTGAACACTTCGCGGCGAACGCACGTCAACCGGAGCGCACCACCGGTCGCAGGCGTAGCGGGATGCCGCTGGCATGGGTACGCAACCTTCCCGGCCCGCGCGTGACGCTGCGGTTAGCGGGCACTCCCTACCGTGACTCTTCACTTCGTAAGCGCCGGGCCGAAGCGCACCGGCGAGAAAGCAAGGTAGCAATGGCAGACTTCGACAAGATGAAGGGCAAGGGCAACGAAATGGCGGGCAAGGCCCGCGAGCAGTATGGCGATATGGCCGACGACCCCGAGCAGGAGCACGAGGGCGAAAACCAGGAGATGAAGGGCAAGGCCCAGGGCGCCTGGGGCGACATCAAGGACAAGGCCGAGGACGTCAAGGACAAGATCGGCTAGCCGGGTGAACGGGAGTCCAACTCCCTGACACGGGGGGAGCACCACCGGGAAGCCGGAGCTCCCCCTTCTTCATGTCCGCGACGACCGCTGTCGCCCGAGCACGTACGCTTGCGACATGGCCCGCCGCTGGCTCCTGCCGCTGTTTGTCGCCGCCGTGCTCCTCGGCGCGTGCGAGCTCCCGGCAGACGATGACAACAGCGCCGGCCTCCCGCCGTGCACCTGGGCCGATGTCGTACGTGTGACGGACGGCGACACCATCGTCGTGGACCTCGTCGGGCGCGAAGAGCGCGTACGCTACATCGGGATGGACACGCCCGAGGTGGCGGGCTCGCCCGGCGGCGCGGAGCCGTTCGGCTCCGAAGCCTCCGCCGCGAACAAGGACCTCCTGCGCGACGGACGGGTCTGCCTCGAACGCGACGTCTCGGAACGCGACCGCTACGGGCGGCTCCTGCGCTACGCGTGGCTCGCCGATGGCCGCATGGCCGGCGAGGAGCTGGTGCGCGAGGGCCTGGCGCGGGTCGCGACCTTCCCGCCGGACGTGAAGTACATCGATTCGCGGCTCCTCCCGGCGCAGCGCGAAGCGCAGCAGGCCGGCCGCGGGCTCTGGGGCGAACCGGAGCGGTAGCGGGGCCCTAACGCCGCGCGATGCGAGAATGGTCCTTCGCCGCCAGGGCGAAGGGAGCCGAGGATGGACGAGAACACCGATGTGCGCAGGGACCTGCACGAACAGAACCGCCTCTCCTGGAACGAAGCGACGAAGGCCCACAACAGCCACAAGGGCGACCAGGCGGCGTTCTTTCGCAACGGCGGAAACAAGCTGTACACGGAGGAGGTCGAGCTCCTCGGCGACCTGCGCGGCAAGCGGGTGGTGCACCTGCAGTGCAACTCCGGCCAGGACACGCTCAGCCTCGCGCAGCTCGGCGCGAACGTAACCGGCGTCGACATCTCCGACGAAGCCGTCGCCTTCGCCACGCGCCTTTCGGCCGACTCCGGCGTACCCGCGGCGTTCATCCGGGCCGACGTGTATGACTGGCTCGCGGAAGCGGCCGCCGGCGAGGAGCGGTGGGACATCGCGTTCTCGTCGTATGGCGCGCTGCCGTGGCTCTCCGACCTGCGGGCCTGGGCGAAGGGCATCGCCGGCATCCTCGCTCCCGGCGGCCGCTTCGTGCTGGTCGAATTCCACCCGCTGCTCTGGGTGTTCGAGACGGACTGGTCGCTGAAGTACGACTACTTCCCCGCCGGTCCGCAGAAGTGGGACGACGGCGTCGGCGACTACGTGGCGCAGTCGGGCACGAACCTCGCCCTCACGGAGTTCGAGGAGGGCGTGCGCAACTTCCGCAACCCGCACCCGTCGTGGGAGTTCCAGTGGCCGATTTCCGAAGTGGTTTCGGCGGTCCTTGGCGCCGGGCTCTCGCTCGAGACGCTGCGCGAATACCCGTACGCCAACGGCTGGAAAGGCTTCGAAGAGATGCAGCAGGGCCCGAACCGCCGGGTCTACCCGCCCGCGCGGCTGCCATCGCTCCCGCTCATGTACGCCCTCTCCGCGCGGAAAGAGGGGTGACGCAGGGCCAGGCAAATCCGGTTCTTCGATCAGGCGGCCATTCTATCGCACAAGAAGAAGCGCCCCGGGGGGCGGGGCGCTTCTTCTTGTGCCTGGCCGAGCAGCGGGTGGGAGAGCTGCTAGTCGGCCAGGCCTGCCAGCCGTGGGGCTGTGTCGTCGGCTTCGGCGGGGGCGGCGGCTTCCTTGTGCCCGAAGTCAACCTTCCACAGCGCACCCAGCGTCAGCACTGCGAATCCGGCGCCAGTGAGCACGAGCGCCGTGCCCATGACGATGGCGAAGAGGCCAACCTGTTCCGCGAAGTAGGCGGTGTTCAGCGAGGTTGTCAGGGCCGTCTCGGTGACCCACAGGTTGCGCAGGGGGTTGTCCAGCGGCTTCCCGAACTGGTCCTTCACGGCGAGGTTGGCGTCATTGGTGCCCTGGCCATCGGGGCCGATGTACCGCGGCAGCTCACTGTAGGTCAGGCCGCCGGTCGACTTCATCGTGTGCTCGCGCATGGTGTCGGCGAACGAGCGGGCCTCGCTGCCGGTGTCGACCTTCTGGCCAGGAATGTCGGAATCGGGCGTGCCGACGATGTGTTCGCGTGCGAGGGTGTCTCGCACTTCTTCCCGTCCCTGGTACCCAATGACGATCGCGGCGACGCCGAAGGCAATGAGCACCAGGCTCGCGATAATCCCGCCAAAACCGAACAGACTCCGGGGTTTCATGGTGTTCCTCCTGGCTGGATCCGGGTTGGCGTTGCCCGGTACCAGCGTTTTCCGTTGGCCCAAGCATCGTGCGCCGGCGGGGCCCTACCCACGGACTTCCGGGTCCTTCGGCCGGTCCATTCGTTCCGGAAATCACAGACCATTTGCACGCACGGAAATGGCCCGCCCGGACGCGTTTAGCGCCAGCGAGCGGGCCACCCGGTCGGCTTGCGGAGCCCCGGTCACATCAGCCACCCTATCCGTGCCCCGGCGAGCCGGCCCCGGCTCAGTTGAACTCCAGGTCGTCCTCCTGGTCGCTCCGGGAAAGTGCGGCGCGCATGCCAATGGCGGCGGTCAGGTCGCGGCGCGCAGCCACGTAGTTGTTGTGGGTTGGGATCACCTCGTCGAGCACGTCGCCATAGAGGAAGAGCGGCTGCATCGGCGTGGGGCCGTAGTCGCTTTCGAACTTCGCGATGAGGTGCCGCACGCGCGCCCAGAGCTCGATGGTTTCGTCCATGAGGTCCCACTCGTGGAGCGTCACCACCTTGTGGGGGCGCGTGAAGTAGTTCTGCCCGTGGATGTGGCAGACGAACTCGGCGAGCTTCCGCTTATGGTTGGCGTTCCGGAAGCGCTGCGGTTCGCGTGCGTGTTCGAAATCGCGCCAGACCGTGATGACCGGCTTTTGCCGGGCCCGGTCGTGCTTTTCCTGCGTCATGGGTGAGCTCCTGAAGACGGTTGAAGCGGTAGGAAGTAGTACGTCAACCCGGCGGAGGTGACCTCCTGCCAGGCGAACCAGTCGCCATAAACGGCGGCCAGGTTGGTCGTCACGCCGTCGCGGTCGGGGAGGCGGCGCACCTCGCCGCTTCGTTGGTCGAAGAAGCCGCCGTTGCCGCCCCACGCGGCCGCGGGCGCCCACGACACGCGGTCGCCAGCCGCGAACACGCCCCACCCCTCATCGGCGGCGAACCGCACGAGCTTCCGCGTCGTGAGGTCGTAGCTGTACTTCGCGGCCATGCCGTCGTCCCACGACAGGTAACGGCCATCGCCGCTGAACGCGAGCTGGAACGGCTGGCCATCGACCACGATGCCGCGTTCGATGCCCGTCGCGAGATCCCGCAGGACGAACCGGGCTTCGCCGTCGGCGTCGCGCGCGATCCACGCGAGCCGGCCGGGCGCCAGCGTGGGGGAATCGAGCCGCCCGGCGGCCATCGGCACGTCGGCCACCACCGAGGAGGTACGCCGGGCGATGTCGTAGAGCACGAGCTCCCGCCGGGCCGACTGGCCGTCGCGGACGTACTGGGCCCAGGCCACGCGGCCGCCCGCCACCGAAGCGAATGGCGCGAGCCCAAGCGGGAGGCCGGGCTCCAGCCCGTCGACCTCCTGGAGCGAGGGGTCGCCCTTCGCCAGTTCGCGCGTTTCGCCGGTGCGCAGGTTGCGAAGCACCAGCGTCCAGTCGGCGAACGGCAACGAAACGCCGGTCTCGACCACGGCCGCCCAGTCGCCGTCGACGGCGGTCACGATGTCCTGCGTGCCCGGCTTCGACGTCCAGCCCGGGCCGGTGGCGCCGGTGGCCGGGTCCCAGGTCGTGATCGCCGACGTGACGTCGGCCTCGCTCGTGCCGCCACGTTCGCTGAGGAGGATCTTCCCGTCCCACGCGCCGACGGGCTGCACGGGCCGGCCGCCGGGCACGCGGAGCACCTTCGCGCCCTCGCTCGTGATCGGGGCTCCCTCGCGGGCGGCGGTCGCCGCCGAGGTGCGGATGGTTTCGGGCGCGAACCCGTGCGCGGCGCCGACCCGGATGGCCGCGGGGGTCGCACACGCCACACTGGCGGCGAGGGTGACGGCCGCGCCGAACGCGGCCACGATGCGCCTACCAGACAATGCCGAACCAGTTCCCGATCGCGCTCCAGTGCACGTCCCAGGGCACGTTCTGGAAGCGTTCGTAGGGGAGTCCCGGGTCGTGGTAGGTCTGGCCCACCTGCACCATCTGGCGGCCGCCGTCCTGGTAGTGGCCGTAAATGGTGTCCCAGTGCATGTAGGTCGCGCCCGGGTAGAAGCCGGCCGGGTAGTACGTCTGGGGGCTGTACATCACGTTCTCGGCGACGGGAAAGGAGCGGTCGGTGTCGTACTTGATCGCCGCGAGCGCTTCGTCCTTGGTCAGGGTGCCGCCCACGTTCGGCGTCCCCGAGGCGACGTACCAGCGTGTGCCGCGCCAGGTGTTGATGGTGTCGGGCACGTAGGCCGAGCCCCAGTTCGTACCGCCGTTCCTGTCGGTCGCGAGCCAGTAGTCGCGGGCGAGCACCTGCTGGTCGTGGTAGGGGTCGCCGGTCATCTCATCGCGGCCGCCCATCGGGTTGGCCGCCTGGCTCGTGTGCGGCCCGAGGAAGCGCAAAATGCTCTGCACGGTGGCCGGACCGCAGTAGTAGGGCGTGACCTGTTCGAAGGCCCAGAAGTACTTCTGGAGGTTCGATTCCGAGCGGACGCGCGCCTGGATGTCGTTCGGCGCCTCGTGCGGGTCGGGCGGCGACGAGGGGTGCACTTCGCGCTTCGCCTCGCCGGTGAGCGCACGCACCCACTTCTCCAGGCCCTCGAGGTCGCTGTTCGAAACCCGGCTTCCCTGCTGGTTGCTATAGGCGAGCGCCGCAGCCATCTTCGCCTCGGCGATGGCGTTTTCGTACGACGGCCGGCAGTCCTGGCCGGGTGGGCAGTCGGCCAGCGCGGGCCGGAAGGCGGTCGAGCCGGGGCCGGCGGCGCTCGCAATACCCGTTCCGAAAACGGTGGCGCCCGAGAGGGAGAGAGTGGCAATTGCCGCG
>JBLNCO010000320.1:0-5661 GCA_050260715.1 Hyphomicrobiales bacterium
CGCGCTCGCTCCGCGCGCGGCTCCGGCGGCCGGGAACGGCGTCGCCCCGACGCGGCGGTTCGTTGCGCATCAAGTGCCCACCGAGGGGCACGGCTCCCTGGCTGTTGGGAACGTTGTACCCGGGAGGGAAAGGCCGTTGCGCATCAAGTGCCCACGGAGGGGCACGACTCCTTGGCGGTTACCCGACCCATACGTCCGGTTCCCGGGGCCGACCCCCCAGGAGCCGCGCCCCTCTGTGGGCGCATGACCGGCACGCGCATCCCAATCTCGGGCACCCGCGTCCCGGGCGGCGGAGGGCGCGCGCAGCAGAGCCCGGCCGTGCGGAAGAAACGATCGCCCTCGCCCGCTGCCGCCGCGCTCGCTCCGCGCGCGGCTCCGGCGGCCGGGTACGTCGCGTCCCGACGCGGCGGTCCGTTGCGCATCAAGTGCCCACGGAGGGGCACGGCTCCTTGGCGGTTACCCGACCCACAGACCCCAGGAGCCGCGCCCCTCTGTGGGCGCATGACCGACACGCGCATCCCATTCTTGGGCACCCCCGTCCCGGGCGCCGGAGCGCGCGCGCAGCAGCGCCCGGCCGAGTGGACGAAACGATCGCCCTCGCCCGGTGCCGCCGCGCTCGCTCCGCGCGCGGCTCCGGCGGCCGGGAACGGCGTCGCCCCGACGCGGCGGTTCGTTGCGCATCAAGTGCCCACGGAGGGGCACGGCTCCTTTGCGGTTACCCGGCCGGGCGGAAGAACGTTGCGCATCAAGTGCCCACGGAGGGGCAGGGCTCCTTGCCGGTTCGGAACGGTGGCGCCCCGACGAGGCGGTCCGTGGGCGCAATGGGTGGGGTGCGTGTGAATCGCCCCCGGACGCTCCCTTACGGTCGCGGCTCTGATGGGGGCGGCGTCAGGCGTTCGTTTCTTCGAGGCCCATGGTGTGCGATGCGTCGTTCAGGCTCAGGAGGGTCACGCGGCCGCTGTCGGAGACGCGCAGCGTCGTGAGCGAGGCGTTATCGAACCAGAATGACCACGTCTGTTCGAGCGGGATGCCGAGCAGCTCCGCGAGCAGCGCCATGATGGCGTTGCCGTGCGACGTCAACAGGATGGTCTGGCCGGCGTGGCGTTCCACGGCTTCGCGCAGGGCCGCGCTCGTCCGGACGCGCACGTCGGCGGCCGTTTCGCCACCCGGCGGGAAGGCGCGGCAGGCGAAGAACTCGCGCAGCAGGTCGGGGTGCTGTTCGTAGATCTCCTTGCCGGGGCGCGCTTCCCATTCGCCGTAGTGCATCTCGCGGAGGCGCGGTTCGAGCACCGGCTCGAGCGGCCGCCCTTCGAGAATGTACTTCGCTGTCTCGTGGGCGCGCGAGAGGTCGCTCGCGTAGGCGGCGTGGATCTCCTCATCGGCGAGGCGGCGGCCAAGGGCGCGCGCCTGGGCGATGCCGAGCGGGGTGAGCTCCGTTTCCGAGTGGCCGCAGAAGAGGCTGTCGATGTTGCCGTAGGTCTGCCCGTGGCGGGCGATAAGGATGCGCGTTTGCACGAACTGATCTGGCACGAGCGCCCGGTCCTCCGTCAAGCGAGGGCTTTCTCGCACCCTTTCCCGCGAAGGGGTAGGATTGTGAACCGGGGAACAACCTTGGCCGACCTCTCCATCTACCTCTTCTGGACCGGGCTGGTGACCTCGTTCTTCGCGAGCGCGTTCTACATCGCGTTCGTCGCGAGCGCCTCGCTCTCCCTCCGGCGCTACAGCGCGCAGACGGAGGCCGGGACGATCACCATCTCCGGTGCCACCGGCGTGCCCAATGCGGGCATCGGGCGGCTGGCGACGAGCTTCGGCTGGTTCACCTTCCTCGCGCTCGCGGGTGCGGTCGCGGCCCGCTGGTCGGCCGTCGGGCACGCGCCGATTTCGAACATGTACGAATTCACGGTGGCCTTCGCGATGGGCATCGCGGGCGCGTACATGGTCTTCGAAACGGCTACGAGCCAGCGGCGCGTGGGCATCCTCGGGCTCCCGATCGTGGCGGGGATGCTGGGCATCGCGACGCTCTTCCCATCCGAAATCGTGCCGCTCATCCCGGCCCTGCAGAACGGCCCGCTGCTCACCATCCACGTGAGCGCGATGATGATCTCCTACGCAGTGCTCACCGTGGCGTTCTGCGGAGCGGTCATCTACCTCGTGCAGGGCGGCGAAGGGAAGCGGCGGTTCGCCTCGCTCCCGAGCGCCGACGCCGCCGGCGACCTCGCGCACAAGGCGGTGATGGTCGGGTTCCCGCTGCTCGGGCTGGGCATCGCGCTCGGCGCCTGGTGGGCGAACGATGCGTGGGGCCGCTACTGGGGCTGGGACCCGAAGGAGACGAGCGCGCTCGTCACGTGGCTGTCGATCGCCGCCTACTTCCACGCGCGCGCCGGCACCGGCTCCGTCGCGGGCGCACCGGGGATCCGGCGCATCGTGCCCGCGCGCATCCGCCGCGGCTGGCGCCCCGACCCCATGTGGTGGCTCATCGTCATGTGGGCGCTCGTGATGTTCACCTACTTCGCGGTCAACCTCTGGGTAAGCGGCCTGCACAGCTACGCGGGCGTCTAGCGTCCAACGTTCGTCCGGGGTACGGTGGTCCGCAGATCCCGCACTCAGGAGTGCCCTTGACCGCTATCGACCAGCTTCTCGAGGCGAACCGCGCCTACGTCGCCGCCTCCGGTCAGGCTCCGCGCCGCAAGACCACCAGCCCCCGTCTCGCCATCGTCACGTGCATGGACGCGCGCATCATCCCTTCGAAGGCGTTCGGCATCGAGGAGGGTGACGCACACCTCATTCGGAACGCGGGCGGTCGCATCTCCGAGGCCATCCGCAGCCTGGTGATCAGCCAGCAGCTGCTCGGCACGACGGCCGTCGCGGTCATCCACCACACCGAATGCGGCATGCTCACGTTCACCGACGAGGAGCTGCGCCAGAAGCTCCGCGAGACGATGAACGCGGACGCCAGCCGCATCGACTTCCTCCCGTTTACGGACCTCGAGGAGTCGGTGCGGCTCGACCTGCAGGACTACCGTGACTGCCCGTTCGTGTTGCAGGACATCGAACTGCGCGGCTTCGTGTTCGATGTGGCGACGGGCGAGCTGCGCGAGGTCAGCGGCTAGCTGGTCTCGCCGATTTCGAAGCGTTCGAGCCGCCGCACCCCCAGCCACGCCGCGAGGATGGTCACCAGCACCAGCAGGACGATCGCCGCGGGGCCGCCGAGCCGTGCGTCGAAGACGTTCGGGTCGGTGTCGGCGATGCGTTCGGCGAGGCCGAAGGTGTACTGGCGAATGCTGAGCACGCGGGTGCCACTGAACAGCCGCGTGACCGCGCCCTCCCACAGGAACACGTACACCAGTCCGGTGATGAAGGCGCGGCCCGTGAAGACGCTCAGCGTCACGAACAGCGCGCAGTAGGCGATGGCGCCGCCGATGGCCGCGATGGCGAATCCGGTGATGATGCCGTACCCGTTCCCGACGTCGCCGGTCTGACCAGCGAAATGGTAGGTGGTCGGCTGGCCGGCGATGCCGATCGCCCCCGCCACGATGACGATGGGGACGATGACCGCGGCGGTCAGGATCGCCGCGACGAAGAGTTTCGAAAGCAGCACCTGCCAGCGCGGGATGGGTTTCGCCAGGAGGTACGTCGCCGTGCCGTCTTCGATCTCGCTGCCGAGCGCGGCCGTCCCGAACACCAGCGCGGCGAGGGGCAGGAACGTCGCGACGATCAGGTTCGAAAGCAGCACCTTCGCCGTCCACTCCTGGGGCCGGGAGAACACCTCGCCGCGATTGACCGAGAAATCCTCGTCGGCGGCGATCCGGAACACCACCGCGAGCGCCACCGGCAGTAGCGCCACAAGGAAAATGAAGAACGTGCGCCGTTTGCCCGCGAGCTGGCGAAACGTCAGGCCCACAATCGTGCCGTTCATCGCTTCACCAGGTACGAGAACACGCTCTCGAGCGACTCATCGGTGGGCAACACTTCGTACAGCGTGACGCCGGCGTCGCGGGCAACGCGCGCGATGGCCAGCGTGAACGCGCCGAAGTCGGCGGTCTTCACGGTCAGCGCTTCGCCGGCCAGCTCGACACCGAAGACAGCCGGGTCGCCGACGAGCGCCGTGGCGAGGCGCCGGTCGTCGGCGCTGCGGACCGTGAAGGTGTGCGGGCGGTCGGTCATCAGGCGCCGGATTTCGCGGAAGTCGCCCGAGGCGGCGAGCCGCCCCGCGACGATGACCAGCACGTTCTCGGCCAGCCGCTCGACCTCTTCCAGGATGTGCGACGAGAAGATGATCGTGCGGCCCTCGGCGGCCATCTTCCGCAGCATGTCCATCATCTGCAGCCGCTGGCGGGGGTCGGCGCCGTTGAACGGCTCGTCGAGGAGGAGCACGTCGGGGCCGTGGACAATCGCCGAAGCGACCTTCACGCGCTGTTTCATGCCCTTCGAATAGCCGCCGGTCGGGCGGTGCTGCGCGCTTTCGAGGTCGACGGCGTGGATCGCCCGGCGCGCCGCCTCCTCCGGATCCGGGAGTTTGTGCAGCTTCGCGCTGAGGAGCACGAACTCCCACCCCGTGAGGAAGGAGTAGACCGCCTCGCGCTCGGGGACGAGGCCCACGCGGCTGTACAGCGCCTCGTTCTGCCAGATCGGCTCCCCGAGAACGGTGATGCTCCCCGCGGAGGGCCGCAGGAAGCCGGAGAGCATGTGCAGCGTGGTCGACTTCCCGGCGCCGTTCGGGCCGAGCAGGCCTGTGATACCCGGGCCGAGCGCGAACGAAATGTCGTTGACCGCGACCACGTTGCCGTACCACTTCGAGACGTTCCGGAACTCGATGGTCGTGCCGGCCGGCGCCGGGGTTTCCACTGCGGCTTCGGGTCGTGACTCGACGGTCATTCGGACATCTTCTCGTAGCGCCGCACGAGGATGTATGTGGCCACCGCCGTCACGGCGAGCACGGCGATCAGGTAGACGATGCCCGGCAGGTCGGCTTTGCCGAGGTCCGAATCGGCGTCGGGCGTCGCATTGAAGAGCCAGAACGTGAGGCCGCGGTCCATGGAGTCGAGCCCGGCCAGGTAGAGGTAGCGGCCGGTCGTCCCTTCGATGGTGTTGAGGAGGATCGAGGCGATCGCGGCGCTGACGACGAACACCGCCAGGATCGCGCCCGTCGAGTACGCGCGCCGCGGCGTCTGCGCGGTGATAGCCAGCCCGATGGCGCCCATGAACACCGATGTGAACACGGCGCTCGCGACGATCGGGAACACCTGGTCGAGGTTGTCCTTCAGGTACTCCGTGGCGTCGTTCCCGGCGAAGGCGTTGCCGATGAACATGATCGTCTGCGGGACGAGCGTCAGGAAGAGCAGCGCTGTGGCCATCGCCGCGAGCTTCGCGAGCGCGTAATCGCTGCGGAGGATGGGCCGCGAGAAGTAGAGGGTGAGTGTGCGGTTGCGCTGGTCGCGCCCCACGAGCTCCGGGCCGACCGCCGCGACGAACAGGAAGAGCACGACCTGGACGTACTCGTAGTAGTTCTGGGGCTCCACGATGTCGATGTCGTTCGAGGCGGCGGCGGCGACGCCGAGCTGGATGATCGCCGGCAGCGCGGCAATG
The DNA here is from genome assembly GCA_050260715.1 of Hyphomicrobiales bacterium. Lineage (GTDB taxonomy): Bacteria > Chloroflexota > Dehalococcoidia > Tepidiformales > Tepidiformaceae > JALOAP01. Next base: position 5,587 of record JBLNCO010000320.1, read on the forward strand.
ATCACGAGCGCGATGGGGATGATCTTCGAGGTGGCGCGGCGCCCGAGCCCGAAGGCCGCGCGCAGGCTTTGCAGG
>JBLNCO010000321.1:0-10992 GCA_050260715.1 Hyphomicrobiales bacterium
CCCACTCTGCCGTCGACGGCAGGAGTTGCGTCAGTCCCACCGCACCGGCGTCGCTGATGACGTGCTGCTGCCATCCGCTCTCCTGCCAGGCGAGCGCCTGCAGCAGCCCGGGCGGCAGGCCATACTCGATTTCCGCGTTCTTCAGCGCCGCCTCGGCCTCCTCGCGGCTCACGCGGTAGGCGGGCACCTCTGTCTGCGACGTGGGGATCTCGAGCACCTGCCCCGCGACGATCACATCCGGGTCCTCGATGCCGTTGAAGTCCACGAGGTCGCGCACAAGCACGTTGAACTTGTCCGCGATCGCGGCGAGCGAATCGCCCGGCTCGACCGTGTAGTTCTCGTGCCGCTGCGTCGGCGGGTCGCTCGAAATGACGAGCTCCTGCCCCGCATACACAAGGTCCACATCCGACAGCCCGTTCGCGATCGCGATGTCGTAGAGGTCCATGCCGTACAGCGCCGCGATCGACGAGAGCGTCTCGCCCGGCTGGACGACGTGCGTCTTCGCCTCGGCACTTGCGGGCTCGGCCGCGTCGTCGCCGCCGATGACGAGCGTCTCGCCGAAGCGAATCAGGTTGATGTCCTCGATGCCGTTCTGCAGCGCGAGCGCCGCCACGTCCACGCCGTACCGGTTCGCGATACCCGAGAGCGTGTCGCCCGGCTGGATGACGTACGACTCCGCCGCCGACGCGAACGTCAGCGGGACCGCGAGCCCGGCCGCCGTGGCAACGAGGAGAAGCGTCCGTGAAAGGTGACCGGCGATGGGGCGAGCACCAGCCGTGAGCGGTCGTCCGGGAAGACGAAAGTTCACCATGGAGAAGTCACCTTCTCCGCCACCAGGCAGACAGGATACCCAAAAGCTCACTCGTGTCACCCCCGCCTTTGAATCTGCGGGACGTTACAATCCCGCTAATGTGACTGACCTCTCGGTCCGCAACGGCCGTATCTGGACGCAGGATCCCGCTTCGCCCTGGGCCGAAGCCGCCGTCATTCGTGACGGCCGTTTCGCGTTCGTGGGCCGCGAAGTGGACCTCCCCGCCCCGGCGGGCACGGCGGTCGTGGATGCCCGCGGCGGGCTCGTCCTTCCCGGCTTCTGCGACGCCCACGCCCACCTCATGAGCACCGGCTTCGCCCGCCAGCAGCTGCAGCTCAAGGACGTTCGGACCGTCGCCGAGGTCCAGCGGCTCGTCGCGAACCGGGCAGGTTCGCTCCAGCCCGGGACGTGGATCCAGGGCAGCGGCTGGGACCAGAACCTCTGGCCCGGCGCCCGCTTCCCGACCCGCGAAGACCTCGACGGCGCCGCGCCGAACAACCCCGTATTCCTTGTCCATACCTCCGCTCATTGCGCGTGGGTGAATTCGGCCGCGCTTCGAATCGCCAGGATTGATGCCCTAACCGAAGCGCCAAACGGCGGGCAAATCGACCGCGATTCCTCCGGCGAACCCACTGGCATCCTCCGCGACAACGCCATCGACCTCGTGCGCCGCCACATTCCCCGCCCCGGTCCCGCCGAGCGCCGCGAAGCGCTCCGCGAGGCCATCAGCCACGCGCTGGCGCACGGCCTGACCGCGGTCCACGCCATGGATGTTGGAGCCTCCGAGCTCGAAGCCCTCGAAGCACTCGAGGCCGAAGGCGCCCTGGCCCTGCGCGTGCGCGCCTTCCTAACCGCCCGCGACCTCCAGCGCTGGGAGGGCCGCCGCACCGGGGACGGCACGGAGCTGCTCGCCATTGGCGGCGTGAAATTCTTTGCCGATGGCGCGCTCGGGTCCGTCACCGCCTGGATGGTCGACCCCTACGAAGGCACCGCCGAAACCGGCTTTCCGCTGCAGCCCGCCGACGAGCTCGAAGCCGGCGTCCGGTGGTGCCTCGAACACGGCCTCGCACCCGCCATCCACGCCATCGGCGACCGCGCCAATGCCGAGGTCGTCGCCATCCTCGAACGCCTTCGCCACCTCGCACCGGACCTCCCGCGCCGCATCGAACACGCCCAGCTCCTGCGCCAAGACCTCCCCGGGCGCATGGCCGCGCTCAGCCTCACCGCCTCGGTCCAGCCCATCCACGCCACCCAGGACATGGACAAGGTCGACCGTCTCTGGGGCGGCCGCGGCCGCTTGGCTATCCGTTCGCGACCCTCCGCGCCGCCGGCGTGAACCTTGCATTCGGCTCCGACACGCCGGTGGAGACGCTCGACCCCATCGCCGGCATCCATGCCGCGGCCACCCGTCAGCGCCCCGGCGCCACCCCGGCCGGCGGCTGGTACCCCGGCGAGCGCATCTCGACCGCCGATGCCATCGCCGCCTACACCACCGGCCCCGCCGTCGCCACCCGAGAGCACCACCGCCTCGGGCGCATCGCCCCCGGCTATCTCGCCGACGCCGTCATCCTCACGCGCAACGTCCTCGAGTCTCCGCCCGAATCCCTCCTCGACACCCGCGTCCTCGCCACCATCGCCGCCGGCCGCCTCGCCTATCACGCCGACCCGTAGCGGCGGCTCATATCAGAGCCGCGAACGTCAGGGAGCGTCCGGCGGCGCTCCAGCACCGGCCGCCACGGCCGGGAGGCACACTTCCCGCTTCGAATAGGGCCGAACGCGAATCTACGCCCTCGCCACAGCACTCCACTCGACCCCCTCCCGCGAGGCAACCCGTGGCCCACGACACGACGGCGGCCGAAGGGCCGCTCGTCCTTGCCCTCCAAAGCGACCCTGCATACCATTGAAATCCGGCGCTGAGGTAGCTCAGTTGGTAGAGCACCGCACTGAAAATGCGGGTGTCCCCAGTTCAAGTCTGGGCCTCAGCACCACGAACGAAAACACGGCGCCCGGCAGCTCCCGGGCGTTTTTCGTCCTCGCTCGCTACCGCATCCCTATCCGTTCCGCGCGCTCGACGACGACCTCGAACACGCGCGCCGTGGCCGCGTCGATCATCGTACCGTTGAGGTTCGCCGCGCCGCCCTTCGCCGCCCGCACCGCCGCGACGACTTCGCGCGCCCGGGCCACCTCTCGTTCCGTGGGCGAAAACACCTCGTTCGCCAGCTCGATTTGGCTCGGGTGGATGCACCACTTGCCCACGGCGCCGAGCGTCGCCGCCCACGACGCCTCGCGCCGGTAGCCGTCGCCGTCCTGGAAGTCGCCCCACGGCCCGTCGATCGCGTCGAGACCGTTCGCCCGCGCCGCCACGATCATCCGGTTGCGCGCGTAGTGCCAGACGTCGCCCGGGTAGCGGTTCGCGCCCTCCTTCGTGACGCCGATGTGTCCCAGCCGCATCCCCTGGCTGGCCGAAAGGTCCCCGACGCCCAAAATGAGCGCTTCGAGCCGTGGGCAGCACGCCGCGATCTCCTCGACCCGCGCCAGCGCCTCCGTCTCTTCGATGAGGATTTCGATGCCGATCCGCCCGAGCTCCAGCCCGAGCTTCATCTCCAACTGCGACAACATAGAGTCCACGAACCAGACGTCTCGCGGCGCTTTCACCTTCGGGATGATGACCACGTCGAGGTTCGCGCCCGCACCGGTCACCACTTCGACCAGGTCGTCGTGGCACCACATGCTGTGCACGCCGTTGACGCGCACCGCCCGCGTCTTCCGCCCCCAGTCGAGCCCGTTCAGCGCCTCGACGATCGGCCGGCGCGCCTTCGGCTTGTCGTCCGGCGCGACCGAATCCTCCAGGTCGAGGAAAACCAGGTCGGCGGCGCTGCCAGCCGCCTTCTCCATCATTTTCGTGCTCGTTCCCGGCGTGCTCAGCTCCGACCGGCGCAGGCGAAATGGGCGGCCCATGGCGACTCCTTCCTTTGTTCCAGTTCGGCGATGATCTCCGCGTTGTGCTCGCCGAGCTTCGGTGGCCGGCGATACACCCCCGCCGGCGTCGCGCCGAACTTCATCGGCGTGTTTGGCAATACGCCCGGCCGCGGACTGCCCGGGTGGTCCACCGCCACCAGCATTTCGCGCACCCGCACGTGTGGGTCGGCGAAGAGGTCGGCGGCCGTGTGCACCGGCCCCACCGGCACCCGCCCCCCGAGGATCTCGACGATCTCCGCGGTCGTCCGCGCCGAGGTCCATTCGCTCATCACCGCGCGCACGAAGTCGTTGTTCTTCACGCGCTGCCGGCTCGTCACCGTCCGCTCGTCCTCGATCAGGTCGGGGCGGCCGATGAGCGCGCAGAGCAGCGCCCAGTGCTCGGGCCCCGGCGCGGCGATGGCGCACGCCCCGTCGGCCGTCGGGTAGATGTCGAACGGCGAAAGCTGCGGATGGCTGTTGCCCATCGGCCGCGTGACCACTCCGCGGTACGAATAGCGGTACACCGACGCCTCGGCGATCGCCATGAGCGCGTCGTACATCGCCACGTCCACGAACTGGCCTTCGCCGGTCGCGCGTGCGTGGAAGAGCGCCGAGACGATCGCCAGCGCCGTCATCGTCCCCGGGTAGAGGTCGCCGACGCTCGGGCCAATCTTCAGCACCTGGCCATCGGCCGTGCCGGTCATGCTGATGACGCCGCTCATCGCCTGCGCGACCGGGTCGTAGGCGGGCCAGTCGACGTACGGGCTCTCGCCCGAACGCGGGTCGCCAAACCCCCGGATCGCCGCGTACACCAGCCGGGGGTTCCGCTCCCGCAGGGTTTCGTAGCTCAGGCCGAGCCGGTCCATCACGCCCGCCTGGTAGTTCTCCACCAGCGCATCCGCCGTGTCTACGAGCCGAAGCAAGATGTCGCGGTCGGCCTCCTGCTTCAGGTCGAGCATCATCCCCCGTTTGTTCCGGTTGATGCTCGCGAAGTAGCCTCCGAACGCGCGTTCGTCGTCGCCCTCCTGGAATGGCTCGGACCACCGCGACGGGTCCCCCTCGGGCGGCTCGATCTTGATGACATCGGCGCCGAGGTCCGCGAGGAACATCGTGCAGAACGGCCCCGCGAGCGCCCACGTGAGGTCGACGATGCGCACGCCCCGCAGCGGGCCCGTTGCCTCCTTCTGCATCGGAGCGGCCCGTTCGTGCGCCGTAAGGTAGTCGTCCGAACCCGTCATCGCTCCAGCCAGTGCGACCGCTTCTTCAGCAGTACCGTCCGCTCGCCTTCGAAGACGAGCCGGTTGTCGTGCGTCACGCCGTGGTGCTTGAAGGTTACCAATCCCGCGTCATCGCGGTCCGGCGCATCGGTGGCCGCGATCACCTCGCTGAACGCGTAGAGCGTGTCGCCGTGGTGCACCGGCGCGAGAAACCGCAGCTTGTCGAGGCCAACCTCCGCGATGGCGTTCTCCGCCGTGTCCTGGCTGGCGAGCCCGATGACCATCGACGCCGTAATCAGCCCGAAGACCACGCGCCCCGGCCCGAGCGGCCCGCCCTTGCTATGGTGTTCGTTCCAGTGCGCCTGGGCCGTGTTGTCCACCGCCTTCGTCAGGTAGTTGTTCTCCACCTCGCCGACCGTCGCGCCGCGTGCGTGGCGCATCTTCCGGCCCACCGGAAAGTCCTCGAAGTACGTGTTCGGGCTGGTGAGGTTCGAAATCTCCCCCATCACTCCTCCTTCCGCATCGCCACCAGGTTCGTCCGGCGGTAATCGAGCACCAGCTCGCTGCGCTGGTTGTGCGCCTCCGTGTGCCACGTCACGATGCCCGTCCCCGGCCGGCTCGCCGACGTCCGCATCTCCTCCACCGTCGACCGGGCGGTCAGCGTGTCGCCCGGGTACACCGGCCGATGGAACGTCGCGCCGTTCACCCCCAGGAACGGCCCGCCGATTTCGCTCAGGTCTTCGACCGACATCCCGACCACCGTGCAGAGCACAAGCATCGGGTTCACGACCACGTCCGGGTGCCCATGCGCCTTCGCGTACTCGACGTTCATGTGCATCGGGTTCCAGTTGCAGGTCGCGGCGCAGAACATCACGTTGTCGCCTTCCGTGATCGTCCGGCCCCAGTGGTGCTGCAGCACCTGCCCGACCGAGAAGTCCTGGTACTGGTGGCCGCGGCGAAACACCGGATACGCCGAAGGGTCGAACTCGCTCACGAAGCCGCCCCCGCCGGCGCCGCCTCCGCCACCAGCGCGACCACCCGCCCGATGTCGTCCACGCGCTCCAGTTCGCGAACGGCCGCGATCGCCGCCTCGGCCGCGCCAGTGCCCAGGACCGGCGCCACGAGCCCCCGGAACTTCGCCGCGAGACGCTCCCACTGCTGCTCGAGGTCCTGGGCCGGGACTGTCAGGTCGACGTGCTCGCGCAGTTCGCGGCCGTCGCGGAGCCGCACCGCCACCGTCGTCCCGGCGCCGCCATCCGATGCGCGAACCTCCACCCGGTCGCGGACGGCCACGAGCGCCGGTTCGCGCGTCGCCGCGTCGGTGAAGGCGGCCTCGGTCGTGTCGCCGGTCGCCAGGGCGAGCGCGGCCGCGAAGCGCATGCTGAACTTCCCTTCGAGCCCCGTCGCCGGCTCCCGGATGTTGCACATCCGTAGGTTCCCGGCCGGAACCGTCAGCTCGATGCCCGCCACGTCGTCCGGCGCGATGCCGTTTCGTTCGCGCAGCCGCAGCACACCTTCGATGGTCTCGTGCGTCCCATAGCAGGCCGCGTGGTACTTGAAGAGCACATCCCGGATGGCGAAGCCGGGCCAATCGGCCACCGCCCGCTCGGGCGCGAAGGTCGCCGTCTGGGTGGCCGCGAAGCCCTGTGCCGTTTCGAGCACCTCCGGGTTCGCCGTGAACCCCCGCTCCGCCAGCCGCGCCGCGAGCAGCCCGTTCACCGCCGCCTTCGCCGCCTGCAGCGGCTTGGTCATCGTCCCGAACATCGACTTCATGCCGGCCGCCTGCGCCCCGGCGATGCCGAGCGCGTGCTGCCACTGTCCCTGGTCCAGCCCGAGCAGGTGGGCACACGCGGCCGCAGCGCCGAACGTCCCGACCGTACCGGTCGAGTGGAACCCGCGGGCGTAATGCTCCGGCATCACCAGCGCCCCGACCCGCGCCTCCATCTCTATCCCCGCGACCAGCGCCGCGATGACCGCCCGGCCGTCCGCGCCGCGCGCCTGGGCCAGCGCCAGCAGCGCCGGGATCACCGGCACCGAGGGGTGCCCGCTCATCGCCATGTGCACGTCGTCGTAGTCGAGGGCGTGGCCGGCGCCGCCGTTCACGAGCGCCGCCTGCGGCACCGTCACGCGCTCGCCCGTGCCGATGAGCGTCGCCTGCGGGTTCCCGCCCTCCTCGCGCACCGTCTCGCGCAGCATGCCAGCGAGCGGCTCGCGCGAGCCGGCGACCGTTACCGCCAGCCAGTCGAGCAGGCACTGTTTCGCCACGAACACCGCGTCCGCCGGCAGGTCTTCGTACCGGATGCCCCGGCAACGTTCGGCGAGCATCGCCGTGACCGGGATCGCTGCTCCTTCACCCATCGCCTGCCTCCTTCCCGCTCCTACGCTCCTTCCATCAGCCGGTCGGAGATGATCCGGAGCTGGATCTCCGATGTGCCTTCGAAAATCTTGGTCAGCCGCGCGTCGCGCCAGTACCGCTCGATCGGCAGGTCGGTCGTGTAGCCGTAGCCACCGTGGATCTGGAGCGCCTCGCTCGTCACGCGTTCGGCCATCTCGCTGGCGAACCACTTGGCCATGCCGGCTTCCTTGTCGCAGCGGCGCCGGCTGTCCATCTCCTCGGCCACGAAGTACGTCAGCTGCCGCGCCGCCTCGATCTCCGCCGCCATCGACGCCAGCTTGAAGCGAATCGCCTGGAAGTCGCCGATCGGCCGCCCGAACTGCTTGCGGTTCTTCGCGTAGGCGATCGAATCCTCCAGCGCGCCGCGCGCCAGCCCGATCGCCCGCGCTGCGGTGTGCGCCCGCGCCACTTCGAGCCCCGATACCGCCCCGTAGAACCCGCGCCCCTGCCCGCCGAGGCGGATCGCCTTCGTCCCGTCGAAGTGCAGCTCCCACGTCTTCCAGCCGTGGTACCCGATCTTGTTCACGGGCGTCCCGGTGCAGCCTCCGGGCAGCGTTCCGCGCTCCTTTTCGATGAAGAACGTCGAGAGCCCGCGGTGGCGATGCTTCGGGTCCGTCACCGGCTCGGTCCGCGCGAGCACCGTGATGTAATCGGCGCCGTCCGCGAACGTGCACCACATCTTCGTGCCCGTGAGCCGCCACACCCGCTCGTCCTCCGTCGGTTCGGCGCGGCAGCTCACGCTGCCAAGGTCCGATCCGGCATCGGGCTCGGACAGCGCCGCCGCCCCGAGGAAGTCGCCGCGGGCCATGCGCGTCATGTAGTTCCGGCGCTGCTCCTCTGTGAACGCCTCGGTCCCGAAGAAGCCGTTGCCGCGCGCGATGATGCTCGCCACGCTCATCCACCCGCGCGCCAGCTCCTCTGTCACCAGCACATACTCGAAGACGCCCAGCCCGAGCCCGCCGTACTCCTCGGGGATGCGGATCCCGAAGTACCCGAGCTCGCCCATCTTGTCGCGCAGGCTCATCGGGATCTCGCCCTTCACCTTGTCCAACTCATTGGCGACGGGCAGCACTTCCTTCATCGAAAATTCGCGCGCCGACGCCTGGATCATCCGGCGAGCTTCGGTCATGTACCCCACTAGGCCCCTCCTATCTGGTCCAGCACTCGCAGAAGGTGCTGCACGAACACCTCCGGGTTCTCCGACATCGGGAAGTGACCCACCCCGGGCATCTCCGCGAACGTCGACCCCGGGATAGCTTCGTGCGCCGCCTTCCCGTGCGCCACCGTCGCCGAGTAGTCGTACTCCCCGGTCAGCAGGTGCACGGCACAGCGCGATGTGTCGATCTTCGCCGCCTCCTCCCGGAGGTCGTGGTCTTCGATGTAGAAGTGCAGGTCGCCGAGGAACGCCGGCGGCCATCCCTGGCTAGACACGAAGATCGTCTCCCGCCGCAGCGGTTCCGGGGACTGGGGCGCCGTCAGCCCGAACATCGCGGTGGCCTTGTACTCGTTGCTTACCCGCGGGTGCCAGAAGCCGCGGAGCGAGTGCGGGTCGCCTTCGACCTTCAGCGCGGGTTCGACCCCGATTACCGCCCGGAACAGGTCGCCGTGGTACCGCGCGAGGTCGAGTGCCAGCAACCCGCCGATCGAACAGCCCATGAACACCGGCCGCTCCAGTTCGAGCTCCTTCGCCAGCGCCACCGGCACAGACATCGCGAATTCGGTCGTCAGGCGGTACTCCTCCGCCCACCACTTCCCCGCCGGTGGCAGCGACTTCCCGTGGAACGGCATGTCGTACGCAAGAAGCCGGAAGCGGCTCGTGATTTCCGGCACTTCGAACAGGTGGCGCCACTGCGACCCGTGCGCGCCGGCCGTGTGCTGCAACAGCAGCGGAATGCCCTCGCCTGCCTCTTCGAAGTACACGCGGTAGTCGAGCCCACCGAGATCCAGGTGCACGTACCGCCCGATGGGAGTGTCGAAGCGAACCATCAGACGCCCTCCTCGCGCAGCAGGTCGATGAACCGCCGCACCGCCGGGTAGTACTGCCACACCGTCTCCGGCTCGGCATCGATAACCAGCCCGAACGCCGATGCCGGGAGGATGTCGTTGAAGAACGGCGGCGGCACGGGCGCGAGCACCTTCTCCCACACGTCCCGTGGCGCCGACAACCGGAAATCCCGTCCCATGGCCGTGCCCGACCGGCCAGCCGAGATCCGCCCGTCCGCAATCGTGAACGCGAGTTCCCGGCCGTCGAGGTCGATCACCAGCGAGCCATCCCAGTAGCGGGCGGCCAGCCGGAATTCGCCGTCCGCCGCGGCGCGTGCGGCAAGCCGCCTCTCGGCCGTCGTCGGCGCTGACATCGCCGTCCTCCCGCCTTCTCAGCGCTACCGGAAGACCGGCGGCCGCTTTTGCTGGAACGCCGTCACCGCCTCGCGGTGCTCGGGCGTGCTGTAGCACTCCTGGATGCGGGCGTGCTCCAGCGCCATCACCTCGTTGTAGTCCGGGTTCGCACCGTTCTTCGTGATAAGGTCCTTGATCCAGCCCATCTGGCGGTTCGGGTTCGCCGCCAGCATGTTCGCGTACTCCATCGCCGCCTCCATGAGCTGGTCGTGGGGGACCACCTTATTCACCAGCCCGATGCGCCCCGCTTCCTCCGCTTCGACCAGCCGCCCGGTGAGGCACATGTCGCTGCTGAACGCGAAGCCCACACGCTGCGTCAGGAAGTACGTGCTCGCGAGCTCGGGCACGAGGCCCATCTTCACGAAGAACATCCCGAAGCGCGCGTTCTCGGAGGCCACGATGATGTCCATCGGCAGGATCGACGTGAGCCCCACGCCCACACACACCCCGTTGACCGCCGCGATCGTCGGCTTCGACTGGCGAATGAGCTCGACGTAGTTCCCGTCGCGCCGCTCTTCCCGCCGCGCCTGTCCCTGCGTGTCGAGGCCCTGCTGAAAGGCGTCGCGAACGTCGGCGCCCGCGCAGAAGCCCCGTCCCGCGCCGGTCAGGATGATCGACGCGACCTCCGGGTCCTCGTTCGCGCGCTTCGTCGCGTCGTCGCGCTCGCGGGCCATTTTCCAGGTCCAGGCGTTCAGCCGCTCTGGCCGGTTCATGGTGATGATCGCCGTGTGGCCGCGCTTCTCGTACGTGATCTGTTCGTACTCCACGCTCGCACCTCCTCGTTGCTGCGCGAATACTACGCCTGCCCCGATCGTCATGCGCGGCCAAAGTATTGGCGCGAAATCCGGCCGGCCCCGCCCCGAAATAGGGGTTCCACGTGCCATAACGAGCGCTCCGCCGGATACGCGTCCGCCGCCGCGGCCCGCACGATCCTTCCATGGCCATCGATCCCACTGCCGCGGGCCGGCCCTCCACCGCCCATGTGTCGCTGCTCGAGGCTGGGCAGATCGCCCGGCAGGGCGCCGCCCTCGGCTCCTCGCCGGGCGCTGCCTTCGGCTTCTCCGCGGCCCAGCTCCCCGAACCCGGTATCGCACGCCGTCCCCTCGCGGCGAGCCAGCGTTCGAACACGGCATCGCGGGCATTCCTCCCACATACGCCCGTGAGCACCCGTGGCGGCACCGACCCCGACCGCTGGGACTCCCTGCTCAACCGCC
>JBLNCO010000322.1:0-4906 GCA_050260715.1 Hyphomicrobiales bacterium
TGCCGCGCGGCGCCGCGCGGCAACCGGCCCGGGCTGCCGCCCACGCCTGACCGGCGCCTGACGTAGGGGACGAACGCGCGGCGTCGGGTACCATTGGTCCCGGTGGACACCATCGAGAGCCCGTTGCCCTGGCGCCTCGCGTTCGCCCCGCAGGATCTTCCCGCGGGGCTGCGGCTCGAACAGCGCTTCGAGCCCGTGGAGGGCCTCCTGCGCTGCACGCTGCACAACGACGGGCCCAAGGCCTGGGCCGGCGCGGTCCTGCGCCTGGCCGCCGACCTCGACGCCGTCGCGGTCGATGCCTTCGCCTGGATCCAGGGCCGCTATATGCAGATGGACGCGCTCGTCCGCGCCTTCGGCACCGAGCTGCCCGAGGGTTACGATGGCCGCTACCTCCGCGAGACCGCTGATGCGCGCACCTACGTCAGCCGCGAAATGGTGGCGCTGCACGTGCCAGCGCGGCCCACTCCGTCCCTGATCCTCGGGTCCCTGCGGATGGACCGCTTCTTCCTCGACATCGAACTCGGGCTCGCTCCCGCCGAAACCGCCATCGCCACGCTCTCGCTCGTCTTCGACCTCGCGGGAGTTGTGCTCGCGGCCGGGGGATCGCTCGAGCTTCCGCCGGTGCTTATCTCCGAAGGCCGCGATGTCCGGGTGCTGGTCGATGCGTATGCGGCCGCCATCGGCCGCGAGATGCGGGCGCGCGTCCCTGATCGCGTGCCGACCGGCTGGTGTAGCTGGTACTACTTCTACAACCGCGTCACCGAGGCCGATGTCGTCCGCAACCTCGAGACGATGCGCGAAACGGGCCACCCCGCGGAGTACGTGCAGATCGATGATGGCTACCAGTCGGCCACCGGCGACTGGCTGACGCCCAACGAGAAGTTCCCCTCGGGGATGGCCTTGCTCGCCACGCGCATCCGGGAGGCCGGCTACCGGCCCGGCATCTGGTTGGCCCCGCTGGTGCTGCACGAATCGTCTGCGGCCCTCCGCGAGCACCCGGAAATCGTGCTCCGCGGCCACTCCGGCGAGGTCGCATTCGTCGAGACGTGGCTGGGGCGCTGCGCGATCCTCGACTGCACGCACCCGGAAGCCGAGGCCTGGCTTCGCAACGTCATTTCGACCATCGTGCGCGACTGGGGGTACGAGTACCTCAAGCTCGACGCGCTGAGCTTCGCGGCTCGCTCGCCCGCGGAGGTGCGGTACCACCGACCCGGAACCACCGCTCCCGCGAACCTTCGGCGCGGCCTCGAAATCATCCGCGAGGCCGCCGGCGACGACACCTTCATCCTCGGCTGCACCTGCCACTTCGGCCCGGCCATCGGGCTGGTCGATGCGATGCGCGTGGGGCCGGACGTCAAGGAAACCTGGGCGAACGGCCCGAACCCATCGGTGCGCCACGCCATGCGCCTCACCCTCATGCGCAACTGGATGCACGGCCGCTGGTGGGCGAACGACCCCGATTGCCTCATCGTCCGCGATACCGACACCGAGCTCACGGAAGCGGAGGTACGGTTCCTCGCGACGGGCATCGCCCTGAGCGGCGGAATGGTCGTCGCGAGCGACGACCTGCCGAAGCTGAGCGCCGAACGCCGCGCCATGGCCCTCGCGCTCTTCCCGCCGGCCGGCGTGGCCGCCGAGCCGTACGATCCCGGCGCCGCGCCCGTGCCCTCGGCCTGGCGCGCCGACCTCGGAGACGGCCGCTTCCTGGTGGGCGCGCTCAACTGGACGGACCAGCCCACCTGGGTGCGCCGCGACGAGCTCCTGCGGCCCGGCGAAACCGCGTTCGATGTCTGGAACGGCTGCCTGCCGGGCATGGGGGACACACTCCTCCGCCCGCACGAGGGCGTTCTCTGGCAGGTCATGGGCCGCGGCCCGACCCCTCGGGTCGTCGGCGATAGCGGCTCCGTGACCCACGCGGGCCTCTTCGAGCGGCAGGTGAGCGGCCGCGTGCAGGTTCGCAACGACAGCGGCCGGCCGCGCACCGTCGCCATCGAGGCCCGCGGGCAGGTGTTCGAAACCGGCCTCGCACCCGGCGAAATGAAGTGGTTCGACTGATGAAGACGTGTCCTCGCTGCGGAACGAAGTACGTGGGCGTCTGCCCGAAGTGTTACGACCTGCAGCCGCCAGCGGCGGGGTGACGAAACCCGGAATTGGCCGTCGCACAGGCGTGGCTCGCTTGCTACGGTCTCCCCATGGACCCGTTGCTTCCCGGCCTTATCGACTACAACTACTGGGCGAATCGCCGGCTCCTCGCGGCGGCTGGCCCGCTTTCGGACGAGGAGTGGGCTGCACCGCCGGACGAGACGAACATCCGGTCGCTGCTGGTGCACACGCTCAGCGCCGAGCGCCTCTGGCGCCGCCGCTTTCAGCGCATCCCCGATGAGCAGATCCCCCGCCTGAAACCGGCCGAGTTCCCGACCCTCGCGTCGCTCGCTGAGCTGTGGGCCGAAGACGAGCGGGAGATGCGGGCGTGGGTCAGCGAGCTGAAGACGGACGACCTCCTCGCCACCCACCCCGACCCCGTGGACCCGATGCCGCTCTGGCAGTTCCTCCTGCAGCCGATCATGCACAGCGCGCAGCACCGCGCCGAGGTCGCGATGCTCCTCACCGAACGGGGCCTCTCGCCCGGGAACCTGGATTACCTGGTCTACGCGACCGAAGAAGCGCGGTAGACAGGGCGTCCGCGGTCCGGCTTACAGCATCTCGACGACGATGGCGCTCGCTTCGCCGCCGCCGATGCAGAGCGTCGCGAGGCCGTAGCGGCCACCTGAGGCACGCAGCCCGTTTAGCAGGGTCGCCACGAGCCGGGCACCGCTCGCGCCGATGGGGTGCCCGAGCGCGACCGCGCCGCCGTGGGGGTTCACTTTGGCGGGGTCGAGACCGAGCTCTCGGATGGCGGCCAGCGCGACCACGGCGAACGCCTCGTTGATTTCGAAGATGTCGATGTCGCCGGCCGTGAGGTTCGCCTTCGCCAGCACCTTGCGGATGCACTCGATGGGCGCGGTCGTGAACCACGACGGGTCCTGGGCATGCGACGTCTGCGCGACGATGCGCGCGATCGGCTGTACCCCGGCTTCCCGCGCCGCCTCCTCCGACAGCACGACCGCCAGCGCGGCTCCATCGTTCAGGCTCGACGCGTTCGCCGCTGTGACCGTGCCTTCTGCTTCGAACGCCGGCGGGAGCTTCCCGACCTTCGAAAGGTCGACCGAGAATGGCTCCTCGTCGGTATCGACCACCGTTATGCCGCGCTTCGACGTGATTTCGACCGGCACGATCTCCTTCGCGAAGTGGCCCGACTCGATCGCCGCTCGCGCGCGTTCGTAGCTGCGGAGCGCGAACGCGTCCTGCTCCTCGCGCGAGAAGTGGCACTCGCGGGCGCAGAGGTCGCCGAAATTGCCCATCGCCTTGCCCGCGTACGGGTCCCGGAGGCCGTCCCATTGCATGTGGTCGAGCATCTCGACCGGGCCGAACTTGTACCCTGCGCGGCTGCCGGGAAGCAGGTGTGGCGCGCGGCTCATGCTCTCCATGCCGCCCGCGAAGATGATGCGTGCGTCGCCCAGCCGGATGGCCTGGTCGGCGAGCATGATCGCCTTCAGCCCGGAGCCGCAGACACGGTTGATCGTGGTCGCGCAGACGCTGCGCGGCAGCCCGCCGGCGAATCCCGCCTGGCGCGCGGGGGCCTGCCCGATGCCCGCCGGCAGCACGCAACCCATGATGATCTCGTCGACGCTCGCCGGATCGATCCCGGTGGCCGAGAGGGCGTCGCGGACGAGAGCGCCCGCGAGCTCCGGCGCGGGGACGGCCGCGAGTGCGCCGTTCAGCTTGCCGATGGGCGTGCGCCCGGCGTAGGCGATAACAGAGCTACTGGTCATGGCGGGACTCCCGGAGGTGGTGCTTCGATAGTAGCCCGAAGCCGCCTACCGGGGTCCGCCGCCAGCCGTTACCTCCACTCCAGCGCGAGGTTCACGAGCGTGCGCACGCTGTAGCCGCTCGCGCCCTTGGTCACCCAGCCCTTGTCCTTGTCGGCCATGTCGACTCCGGCGATGTCCAGGTGCACCCACGGGGTGTCGCCCGCGAACGGCTCGAGGAACTTCGCGCCCACGATTGCGCCCGCGCCGCGTGTCCCGACGTTTTTCGCGTCGGCGACGTCGCTCTTCAGCAGCTCGTCGTACTCCTTGAACATCGGGAGGCGCCAGGTCTTCTCGCCCGCAGCCGCCGCGGCCGCCTCCACCTTTGCGGCCAGTGCGTCGTTGTTCGTCAGCACGCCAAAGCAGACGTCGCCGAGGGCCACAGAGACGGCGCCGGTCAGGGTGGCTACATCGACGATGTTTTCGGCGCCCAGCTCCTTCGCGTAGCAAATGGCATCCGCGAGCACGAGCCGGCCTTCCGCGTCGGTGTTCACGATTTCGATGGTGCGGCCGTTCATCGCGGTCACCACGTCGCCGGGCTTGGAGGCGCCGCCGCCGGGCATGTTCTCGGTGCAGGGCGCGACGGCCACGACGTTCACGGACGGCTTCAGCTCCGCGATGGCCTGCATCGCCGCGATGACCGAGGCGGCGCCGGTCATGTCGGCCTTCATCGCCTCCATGTTCGCGGCCGGCTTGATGCTGATGCCGCCCGTATCGAAGGTGATGCCCTTGCCCACCAGGGCGAGGTCGTAGCCGCCGCCTTCGCGGCCGCGGTACGAGATCCGCACGAGCTTCGGCGGCTGGTGGCTCCCCTTCGCCACGGAGAGCAGCGAGCCCATGCCCTTGCGCTCCATGTCCTCCCGTTCCAGGGCCTCGAACTCCAGCCCCGCCGCCTCGGCCATCGCCTTCGCCCGGCTGGCGAGCTCGGTGGGCGTCAGGTGGTTCGAAGGCTCGTTCGCGAGGTCCCGCGCGAAGTTCGCCGCGTTCGCGAGCACCAC
>JBLNCO010000323.1:0-4598 GCA_050260715.1 Hyphomicrobiales bacterium
AGCTCGGCGAGCCCATCGCGGACGCGGTCGGCGAATTGCCACTGCTTCGCGGCGCGCAGCTCGCCGCGGATGGCGATGAGGAGATCGATGAAAGGCGCCGCCTCCTTCGACGTGGCCTCCGCGGGTGCGGCGAGCGTGATGCCGAGCACCTCGGCAAGCTCGCGTAGGAGCGACTGCAACGGGACGATGTCCTGTCCTGCGTCGCGCGCGCGATTGATGTCGCGCGAGAGGTCGAAGAGCACGGCGAGCGCCTGGGGCGTGCCGAGGTCGTCGTCGAGCGCGGCGATGAAGCGGTCGCGCGCGGCGGGCAGGTCGGCGACCGGCGCCGCCTGCGTCGCGCCGGCCGAAGGCAGGGGCTCGGCGAAGGCGGCGGCGCGCAGCCGTTCGGCGCCCGATCGCGCGGCGTCGAGCGCCTCGTCGGTGAAGGTCAGCGGGCTGCGGTAGTGGCTGGAGAGGATGAACACGCGGATGGCGTCGGCGCCCCAGCGGGCGATAGCCTCGTCGAGGCTGATGATGTTGCCCAGCGACTTCGACATCTTCTCGCTGCCGAGACGGAGGAGCGCGTTGTGCATCCAGATGCGCGCGAACTCCTGGCCGGTGAAGGCCTCGCTCTGGGCGATCTCGTTTTCGTGGTGGGGGAAGATGAGGTCGGCTCCGCCGCCGTGGATATCGATGGTCTCGCCCAGGTGGCCGAGGGCCATGGCCGAGCATTCGATGTGCCAGCCCGGGCGGCCCGGGCCCCAGGGGCTGTCCCACGAGGGTTCGCCCGGCTTCGCGCCCTTCCAGAGAGCAAAGTCCAGCGGGTCTTCCTTGACCTCTGTGGGGTCGATGCGGGCGCCGCTGAGGAGGTCGTCGATGTTGCGGTGGGAGAGCTTGCCGTAGTTCTCCTTGCGGCGCACGCGGTAGTAGACGTCGCCGCCGGCGGCGTAGGCGAAGCCCTTCGCTTCGAGGCCCTGGATAACTTCGATGATGCGTGGAATCTCCGCAGTCGCGCGCGGATAGACCGTCGCCGGGAGGACGTTCAGCGCCTTGAGGCTCGCCAGGTACTCCTCGGAGAACTTCGTGGCGAGGGCCTCGACGGTGGTGCCGGAGGCGTTCGCACGGTCGATGAGCTTGTCGTCGATGTCGGTGAAGTTCGTGACGTGGCGGACGCCGTAGCCGCGGTACTCGAGGTGGCGGCGAAGGACATCGAACACGACCGCCGGCACCGCGTGGCCGATGTGGCTGCCGGAGTAGGGCGTGATGCCGCAGACGTAGATCTTGACCTCGTACGGCGGCTCGGGGAGCGGAACTTTCGTATCGGAGAGGGTATCGAGGAGACGTACCACGAGGCGTTGTCCTTGTGCTGGCGGAGTTGGCGGAAGGGGACGCGAGGGAGCGCCTAGCGGCGCGTCGTACAGGCGCAGCCCGGGGCCGGCAGCAGGGACGGGGACGTCAACGTTCGGGTGTCCACGCGGACAGTGTAGCCGATGGTCCGCGAAGGGGACTCAGCGGCGCTCGGCCGACTCCTCTTCGGCGTGGCGGTTGTTGTGAACCGCGGTTGCGTGCTCTTCGAGATGGTGGACCAGGCTGTGCAGTTCGTCCACCTTGCGGTCGAGGTCGTTGAGGCGTTCCCATTCGGGGTCGGGCAGGCGCTGGATGACACCGTTCGACTCGTCGTGGAAGGCGACGATGTGACCCGGTACGCCCACGACGGTGGCGTTCGCGGGGACGTTCGTCACGACGACCGAACCGGCGCCCACGCGTGCATACTCGCCGATTTCGACCGCCCCGATAACCTTGGCCCCGGCGCCGACGATGACGCCGTCGCGCAGGGTGGGGTGGCGCTTGACGCGGCGGGTGCTCGTACCGCCGAGCGTGACGCCCTGGTAGAGCATGACATCGGCGCCGATTTCCGTGGTCTCGCCGATGACGACGCCCATGCCGTGGTCGATGACGAAACGCGGGCCGATCTTGGCTCCGGGATGGATTTCGATGCCGGTGAGGAAGCGGGCGATGTGCATGATCCCGCGGGGAATCAGCGGGACGCCGCGGCGGTGGAGTGCGTGGGCCAGCCGGTGCGCAAGCCGGGCGTGGAACCCGGGGTAGAACAGAACGACTTCCAGCGCGCTGCGCGCCGCCGGGTCACGTTCCAGGGTGGCGCGAATGTCGCCGCGAATACCTTCGAACACAACCAGAGCGTAGCAGATAGCCGGCGGGCCCGCCGGGCCACCATGCGCGGCGATTTCCCCTGACACGAGCGCGGCTGGAAGATGGAGACATCCCACCGATCGAGCGCGCCATGCCCCACCTCTGGTTCGAAATCACCGCCCACGTCCCGCCGGCCCAGGCCGACGCCGTGAGCGCGGTCATGCGGGAAGTGGCGCCGGGAGGCGTCACGGTCGAGGAGCCGGTGGACATCCTCGGGCCGGAGCAGGGGTTCCGTGTGCGCGAGGGCGAGCCGGTGCTGGTGCGGGCGTACCTGCCGAGCTCGGAGCTCGGGGCCGTGCTCACAGAGGACCTGCGCCAGCGCATGCAGGCGTTCCCGGACGTGGAGCTCATCGCGAAGCCCATCTACGAGCAGGACTGGGCGGTCACCTGGCGCGAGTTCTTCGGCATCGTCGATACCGGGGGGCGCGTGCTCATCGTGCCTTCCTGGATAGAGCACGAGCCGGCGGAAGGACAGCTGGTCATCCGGCTCGACCCCGGGCAGGCGTTCGGGACGGGCCACCACGAGACGACGCGGCTCTGCCTTTCGGCGCTCGAAGAACACGTGCGGGAAGGCGACCGGGTGCTCGACGTCGGTACGGGCTCGGGCGTGCTGGCAATCGCGGCCGTCCTGCTCGGTGCGAGTGCGGTGTACGCGATCGATATCGACCCCGTGGCCGCGGAGGTCGCGCGCGAGAACATCGCGGCGAACGGCGCGAGCGAGCGGGTCACGGTCGCGGCGGGGCGGCTGGAGGCGGGGCACGGACGCAGCTACCGCGTGGTGGTCGCGAACATCAGCACCGACGCGAACATCGGCCTCGCGCCGGTGTTCCCGGAGGTGGTGGAGCCGGGCGGACGGCTGATCCTGAGCGGCATCCTCGCGGCTGATGTGCCCCGGGTTCGGGCGGCGATCGAACCCGGCAGTTTCGCCCTGCGGGCGCTGCGCTTCGAGCGGGACTGGTCGTTGCTCGAATTCGCGCGGGAGTAACCGGCTCCGACTTTAGCCCGAGGACCCCGGCTGCGCTCTTTACACGGGCATCCGCCGCTCCCTACGGTGGAATTCATCCCGCGAGCCCCAGGGCGGACCTGCGACGGCGCCACCGCCAGAGCAGCCGGGGAGGCGGGACGCATCGGAACGGAACCCGGGAGGTGCGCGGGAGAACCCGTGGCCACGAGCGGCTCGCGGGTCTGGTGGGGGCAACTTCACCGCGCGCACTCCTGCCATAACCAAGGACCCGGCTGCATGAGCAAACGCCTCGAGTACAAGTGGATCGTCGCCATCGTCTCGACGTTCGGACTGTTCATGGAGCTGCTCGACGCGACGGTGGTGAACGTCGCGATCCCGACGCTCCAGCGCGATTTCCACACCAGCACGACGACGATCGAGTGGGTGATTACGGGTTACCTGCTGAGCCTCGCCGTGTTCATCCCCGTGAGCGGCTGGGCCGGGGACCGCTTCGGCACAAAGCGCACGTTCATCTTCGCGATGATCACGTTCACGACGTCGTCGCTGCTATGCGCGCTCTCGTGGAACATCGGATCGCTCATTGCGTTCCGCGTGCTGCAGGGCGTGGGCGGCGGGATGCTGACGCCCGTGGGGACGGCGATGCTGTTCCGCGCGTTTCCGCCGCACGAACGGTCGAAGGCATCGGGCGTAATGGTGATACCCACGACGGTGGCGCCGGCGAGCGGGCCGATCCTCGGCGGGTTCCTCATCGACTACGTCTCGTGGGAGTGGATCTTCCTGGTCAACGTGCCGGTGGGCCTGCTCGGGATTTTGGTGTCGGCGCGGTACCTGCGGGAGCACACCGAGCCCGAGCCGGGCCGACTCGACATCCCGGGGTTCATCCTCGCGGCGAGCGGCATGGCATCGTTGCTGTACTGCCTGGCCGAGGCGGGGCCGCGCGGCTTCGACGACCCGCGCGTCATCGTGTTCGGGGTCGTCGGGCTCGTGCTGCTGACCATCTTCACGCTGGTCGAACTGCGCGTCCCGGAACCGATGATCGACGTGCGGCTGTTCAAGGACCGGCTGTTCCGCTGGTGCAACTCGGCGCAGTTCGCGGCGATGACCGGGTTCGCGGCGACGATCTTCCTGTTGCCCATCATGCTGCAGACCGAGATGCACTACTCGCCGTTCGAATCCGGGCTGCTGACGTTCCCGACAGCCATCGGCGTGATGTGCATGGCGCAGCCGGTGAGCCACATCTACCGGTTCATCGGGCCGCGGCGGCTCATCGCGGCGGGCGTGCTGATCGCGGCCATCAGCGCCTTTTCCTTCGCAACCATCGATAACAGCACGCCGGTCTGGCTGATCGTGCTGTTGATGTTCGTGCGCGGGCTCGGGTTCGGGCTGATGCTCGTGCCGCTCCAGGCGGCGACCTTCGCGACCATCCCGAACGCGATGACCGGCC
>JBLNCO010000324.1:0-4132 GCA_050260715.1 Hyphomicrobiales bacterium
GCGCTCACGGCCAGCAGGAGCTTTTCGGCGAACCGCGGCGCGACCACCTGCAGGCCAACGGGCAGCTTCGCGGCCGTCAGGCCCGCAGGCAGCGTCGCCGCAGGATGGCCCGTGAGGTTGAACGGGTAGGTGAACGGGATGAACCCGGCCGGCCCAACTTCGCGCCCACCGATGACCGATGGCGGCGGCCCTTCGGCGATGAACGGCGGCGCGGCCAGTGTGGGGGTGAGCAGCAGGTCGTACTGCTCGAAGAAGCGGTTGACCTGGCGATTCACCTGGTGCCGTTTGTCCAGTGCCTCCGCGTACTGCACCGCGGTGAACTCGCGGCCCGAATCCGCGAACCGCCGGTAGCCGTGGCTGAGCAGCCCGACCAGGTCGGCGGGCATGGTGTCGAGGCCGTAGGCATCGCCGGGCGCACCGATGATGAACCACGCGGGCATCGGGTCCTCGAAGCCGGGGTGGGCTTCGGCGAACTCCGCGTTCAGCGTCTTCGCGAGCGCCTCGGCCGCCGACCGGGCGATGGCCGCCACTTCGGGGTCGACGGCGGCGTAGCCGAGGTCGTTGCTCCACGCGACCCGGCGGATCGCCGGCGGGCCGGCGAGCACCGCCTCTTCGTAGCCGCCGGCCGGCCCTTCGAGCGAGTTCAGGTCGTCGGGATGCGGGCCGGCCGCCGCGTCGAGGTAGCGGGCGGCATCGCGGACCGTGCGCGAAACCGGCCCGAGCGTGCTGTGCGTGCTCCAGTGCGGGTAGTGGTCGCTGACGATCGGGATGCGGCCCGCGGTGGGCTTGATCCCGTAGCAGCCGCAGAAGCCCGCGGGGATGCGAATCGATCCGCCGCCATCGCTGGCTGTCGCGATGGGCACGAGGCCCGCGGCCACCGCTGCAGCGCTGCCGCCGCTTGAACCGCCGGGCGTGAGCGCCGGGTTCCACGGGTTGCGGGTGACGCCGTAGACCTCGTTCTCGGTGAAGCCCTTGTACCCGAACTCGGGCGTGTTCGTCTTGCCGAGCACAACGCAGCCCGCCGCCTTCAGCCGCGTGACCTCGACCGAGTCCTCGGTGGGGATGTTGTCCTGGTAGGCGCGCGAGCCGAACGTGCAGGGCATCCCCGCGACGGGCGCCAGGTCCTTCACGCCGAGCGGCACGCCGGCGAGCGGCCCGGGGTCCTCGCCGCGGGCGATGCGGTCGTCGAGGGCGGCCGCGGCGCGTAAGGCGGCATCGGGGTCGACGTAGACGAAGGCGTTGAGGCGGGCGTTGCCGGCTTCGATGCGGCGAAGGGCCTCCTCCGTCACTTCGCGAGCGGACCGCTCCTTCCGGCGGACGGCATCGGCGACCTGCCAGGCGGGTTCGATTTCGGGCATGAGCAACCTCCTGCGTTGCGCGCATCGTACCCCTCGGGCAGGCGGTCCGCCGCCACCAGCCCATTCGGACAGTACCGCGCGCGGGCCACCGGCCCTACGCTGAATGCGGATGGCGAATCACGCTGATTGGATACGCCGGCGTAAGGCGCGGCCCCAGCGCCCGGCCTGGCCCACGCTGCGGCGCGCGATTGCGCTGCACCGCCCGCACCTCGCGCTGGTCCTCGGGCTGATGGCGTGCACCGTGTTCTCCTCGCTGGTCGGGCTCGGGCCCCCGCTGCTCCTGCAGCGCATCATCGACGACGCGCTCGACCCCCGCGATTTCGACGCCGGGCTGCTGAACGTCCTCATCCTGCTGATGGTGGCGTTCGTGGCCGCGGGCGCTGTTGCCAGCGTGGCCCAGGGGTGGCTCGCCAACACCGTCGGCCAGGCGGTGATGTACGACATGCGGGTCGCGCTCTACCGCCACCTCAGCGGGATGTCGCTCCGCTGGTTCACGGCGAACCGCACCGGCGAGGTCCTCTCGCGCGTGAGCAACGACGTCGGCGCGGTCCAGGGTGTGGTGAGCGACACCCTCGGCGGCGTGACGGGAAACGTCATCACCGTTGTCTCGACGTTCGTCGTGATGCTCGCGCTCGACTGGCGGCTGGCGCTCTTTTCGGTGGCGTTCATGCCGCTGTTCATCTTCCCCGCGCGGCGCGTCGGCAACATCCAGCGGGAGCTCATCGCCGAATCGCAGGAAGAGCTCGCGACGCTCAATTCGCAGATGCAGGAGACGCTTTCGGTCAGCGGCGCGCTGCTGATGAAGACGTTCGGGCGCCAGCAGCAGGAGATCGACCGGTTCGAACAGACCGCCGGCCGCATCAAGTCCCTGAACGTGCGGCGCGCAATGGTCGGCCGCTGGTTCGGCGTGAGCATGGGGATGTTCGGATCGCTCGCGCCGGTGGTGGTCTACTGGTACGGCGGCCACGAGGTCATCGACGACAAAGCGAGCCTCGGCACGGTCGTGGCATTCGCCGGCCTGCTGACGCGGCTCTTCGGGCCAACCACAGCGCTGCTGAACGTGAACGTGACGGTCCTCAGCTCGCTCGCGCTGTTCGAACGCGTCTTCGACTTCCTCGACCTGCGCCAGGAGATCACCGACAAGCCCGGCGCCATCGCGCTTCGCGACGTGCGCGGCGACCTCGCGTTCGAAGACGTGCAATTCAGCTATCTCGCCGGCATCCCGGCCCTTCGCGACATCACGTTCGCCGTGCCCGCCGGTAAGTTCGCGGCGCTGGTCGGACATTCGGGCGCGGGCAAGACGACCCTGGCGCACCTCGTGCCGCGGCTCTACGACGTTGGCGGGGGCCGCATCACGATCGACGGCCACGACGTGCGCGACGTGACGCTCGATTCGCTCGCCGAGTGCATCGGCCTGGTGAACCAGGAGCCGTTCCTGTTCCACGCGACCATCCGCGAGAACCTGCGCTACGCCCGCCCGGCCGCGACCGACGAGGAGATCGAACAGGCCTGCCGGGCGGCGAACATCCACGACTTCATCGCCGGGCTGCCGAAGGGCTACGAAACCATCGTGGGCGAACGCGGCTACCGGCTTTCGGGCGGCGAAAAGCAGCGCGTCGCCATTGCCCGGGCGCTGCTGAAGGACCCGGCCATCCTCATCCTCGACGAAGCGACCTCGAGCGTGGACTCCGGGACCGAACGGGCCATCCAGCAGGCGCTCGAACACCTGACCCGTGGCCGCACCGTGCTGGCCATCGCCCACCGCCTCTCGACGGTGCTCGCCGCCGACCTCATCGTGGTGCTCGACCACGGCCGGATCGTCGAACGCGGCACGCACGCGGAACTCCTCGCCCGCAACGGCGCCTACGCGCAGCTCTACCGCCAGCAATTCCGCGACGAAGCTGCGGCCAGCGCCGCGGGGTAGGCGGGCAGGCTACCGCGCAACGTTCGGACCCGGCGCAGCGGCCGCAGTGGGCCGCGACTCCTTGGGCGGGGGCACTCGGCACTCGGCACTCGGTACCCGGTACTTGGTACTCGGTACTCGGTACTCGGCACTCGGCACTCGGTACTCCCCTCGGGGGTAGACTGCGGTCGTGTTCGTCGTGTTGGAAGGGGGCGAGGGGGCGGGCAAAAGCACGCTCGCGGAGGCGCTGGCGGGGCGGTTGCGCGCGGCCGGCCGCGAGGTGGTGGTGACGCGCGAGCCGGGCGGCACCCGCGTGGGAGAGCTCCTGCGCGGGCTGCTCCACGAACCGCTGTCACCGTGGGCCGAGACGTTTGCCTTCCTCACCGCCCGCGCCCAGCTCGTGGCAGAGGTCATCCGGCCGGCGCTGGAGCGCGGCGCCGTGGTGCTCTGCGATCGGTTCGCGCCGAGCACGTTCGCCTACCAGGGCTACGCCCGTGGCCTCGACCTCGGGGAGCTGCGTACCGCCAACGCCATCGCCACCGGCGGGCTCCAACCGGACCTCGTGCTCTACCTCGACCTCCCGCCCGAAGTGGGGCTCCCGCGCAAGCACGGCGAGAGCGAGGCCATCCGCACCGGGCTCGAAGGGCTCGCGTTTCACCGCGCGGTGCGCGAGGGCTACCACGCGCTGGCAAAGGCGGCCCCGCCGGGAGCCTGGGTGACGATCGACGCCACCCGCCCGCCAGCAGAGGTGGCGGCGGAGGCGTGGGACGCCGTGAACCGTCACCGAATCTGAACCGGACTTCACACTGCCCGCGAGCGAGAGCACACTTGGATCATGTTGGGATTCGTTGGACGTATCGGCGGTGCGGTT
>JBLNCO010000325.1:0-7180 GCA_050260715.1 Hyphomicrobiales bacterium
TGATCGGCTGCTCGACTTCGAGCATGTTCGCGATGATGCGCTTGGCGCCGATGAAGCTGCGCGCCGGGCTGCGGGAGCCGTTGCCTTCGGCCGCGGAATCCTCGCGGGCTTTCAGGCCGCCGATGTCGACGCCGGCACAGAACGCCCGCTCCCCCGCGCCGGTGAGGATGATGCAGTGGATCGAGTCGTCCTTCGCGACGTCATGCCAGAGCTCCTCGAGCTCGTCGTGCATGCCGGGCGTGACGGAGTTCATCCGCTCGGGGCGGTTGAACATCACGGTCAGCAGCCTGCCCTCGCGGGTGAGGTGCAGCTCCTTGAACTTCTCGAGCTTGAGTTCTCCCATCGTTGTGTCCCCTTTCCCTGATCAATCAACCGGGCGCGCCCGGCTATGGCTGGTGTTCGTTCGGCGCCTATCGGAAGGCGGGCATGACCTCGCGGACAACCAGCTCGAGGCACTCCTGACCCAGTTGGGCGGGGAGCCCGCCCACGAGTGGGCTGAAGCGCAACGTCGCGTTGGCCGGGTCGTGCGCCTCGAGCTGCTTTCCAAGCGCGATCGTCTCGGCGGGCGTCAGCACCGCGTGGGTACCCTTGCCGAGGAGCTCGTCCGGGTCTTGTGCAGTTGCGTACGGGCTATAGCGCTGCCCGCCGGCGAACTCGGCGTAGCTGTTCACGACATGCAGCGCGTGCGGACCGATGATCTTCCAGGCGGCGGCGGGGTCATTCGAGACGTGCAGGAGGTTAGCGGGCGCACACGGCCCGTTCGGGTCGGGGAGCTCGAAGTCGGCCGGCTTCCCGAGCTGGTTTAGCTCCTCGCGATAGACGGCGAGGAATTTCGGATTAATGGGGTTGTAGCCGTCGGCGATCCGGGCGGCCCGGCGCGCGGAGGCGGGCGAAGCGCCGCCCATGGTGATCTTCGGCCGCGGTTTCTGGACGGGCTTCGGCGTTACGCGGACGTTCCGGAGCTTCCAGTACCGGCCGTCAAAGTCGAACTCGTCTTCGGTCCAGCAGCGCTTGATGATCTCGACGCCCTCCTCCATGCGGCCACCGCGCTGGCGCATGGAGATCCCGAGGCCGTCGTACTCGGCCTGGCGATACCCGGCGCCGACCGTCAGGTCGAGGCGGCCGCCGCTGATGATGTCGACGATTGCGGCATCTTCGGCGACCTGGACCGGGTGGCGCATCGGAAGCAACACGAGGTTGAGCACGATCCGCATATGGCGGGTGCGAGCGGCGATCGCAGAGGCGACGACGAAGGGCGACGGGAGGTAGCCGTCGTCGACGAAGTGATGCTCGGGCAGGCTGACGAAATCGAAGCCATGCTGGTCCGCCCATTCGACCTGCTCGAGGAATTCCCCGTAGAGCTGTTCGAAGGAGCGGCCCGAGATGGCGGGATTTCGCAGGTCGTACTGGATGCCGAAGCGCACGGCGCCCTCCTGAATTGTGCCGACGGAGCTTAGCCTAAAATTGACTGACCAGTCAACATCTTAACTGACCGTTCGATGAAGGAATCGCGGTGGAAGGACGGGCAGGCTCGAACTCGAACCGGACCCCGAGCTGCTCGGCGGCGAACACACCATGGCCGTCTGCCAGGGCCACTCCGGCGAGTCCCAGCCGGCGGCGGAAGGCGGCGGACTCGCCAACCGTTAGCCGCAGCCCCCACGGGCCCACGCCCCGCGATTCGAGCCGCGAGCGCAGGTCTGCCCCCGCCACCGGCTCGCGAAACTCGAGCGCATGGCCGCTCGACGTCGTGCCCAGCACGCCGCGATAGGCGTCACCAGCGGTCTCATCGAGATCGGTGACCCCAAGCAGCCCGCCGTAGAGCCGGGCAGCGGACACCGGGTCCGGGACGAGGTAAATCACGCGGACCGGCGGCACGATGTGCCCAGGTCCAGGCACCTCCCCGGTTTCGTGGCGGGCCGCGGAGGCGAACTCCAGCGTTCCGTAGGTGTCGCGCGGGTGGGTGAAGAAGGCATCAGCACCGGGCGGGCCGGCGAGTGGCGCGCCGTTCGCAGTGAACACCCGGATGCCGCGAGCCGAGAGCGTTTGGTAACACGCGTCCAGGTCATCGACGAGCCAGGCGGTGGAGTAGAGTCGCTCGCCATAGCGCGCGCAAACCCGGGCGATGTTCGATGTGGGGTCCTCGGAGGAAATAGGCTCGATCGTCGCATCAGCAAGTGCGTGGCGTGCGGCCATGCCCCTGGCATGCGGGTGCGGCTTCGAGAAGAGCGGCCGGGCGCCGAGCACCGAGGTGTACCAGACGTTCGCACGGTCGAAGTCACTGACGGCGTGAACAACGGTGAGCAGGCCCGTGACGCGATACGCCTGGCCGCTCACGGCCGGGGCTCGCCGGGGCCGATGTACCTGCCTTCCCCGAAAGCAACCGGGTTGAGTTGTTTCGCCAGGCTCCGCTCGAACGCTGCGGCGATCGTCTCGGGCGTCCACCCGCGCGCCGATTCGTGGGAGGGCATGACCGCAGGGTGCGCGAAGAGGGAGAGACGGCCGTCCTGGAGCCGGACCACCTGGCCGGTGATCCCCGCGGCGAGATCGCTCAGCAGGAACGTTACCAGCGGGGCGATATCTTCGGGCCGGCCCATCGCCTGGCCGCGCTCGCGGATGCTGTCTCGCACAGCAGGATCGTCGGCCACGGTGTCGGAGAGTGCGCCGCGCGGCGCTGCACCCATGCGCGTCGATGCCAGCGGCGATACTGCGTTGACGCGGACGTTGTAGGACCGGCAGTCGAGCGCCGCGCTGTACGTGTACGAGGCGAGCGCGCCCTTGGTCGCGCCGTACGTCGCGATGTTCGCCATCCCCGCCTGCGAACCGGAGCTGATATTCACGATGGCGCCGGAGCGCTGTTCGACCATAGCCTGGAGCGCGTGGACGTTGCAGAAGATCGCGCCTGCCAGGTTCACCTCGATGACCCGGCGGATGCGCTCCTCGGTGTCCTCCCAGGGCGGCGTCGCGTAGTAGAGACCCGCGTTGGCCACGAGGCCATCGATGCGCCCGAATTCCCGGACACACAAGGCGATAAGCGCCCCGGCTAACTGCCAGTCGGCGACCGACCCGGCGAACGGGACGGCCTTGCCTCCCGACTCCCGGATCTCGCCGGCTACCGCGGCGCACGCCTCTTCGTCGATATCGTTGACGACGACTGCCGCACCGTGCCGCGCTGCATCGAGCGCGTAGGCACGCCCGAGCCCGCGGCCCGCACCGGTGACGACGATGTGTTTGCCATCGAGCACGGGCATGGCTTGTCCTCCGCTGGTTCGCAATTCGGTGGGTTCGCTCTCAGCCCTCCTGCTGCGATGCAGCAGGAGGACGAGAGCACGCGCCGGAACGGGGGGATTCGAGGGACGGCGAGTTTATCCGCGGGGAAGGCCGAGGCCGCGAGTGGCGATGATGTTCCGCATGATCTCGCTGGTGCCGCCGGCGATGGTGGACGAAACGGCGGTCATGTAGCGGTCGGGGATGCGGCCCTCCATCGGCGCCCGGTTTTCGCGAACGGCACCCATCATTCCGAGTGTCTTCATTCCGGAAGCCGCCACGCGCTGCGTGAGCTCGGACGAGTAGAGCTTGGTGATCGACGCTTCGGAGTTCGGGATGAGCCCGGACGCCTGCATCGAGATGACGCGGTAGGAGAGCTGAATGGCGACGGCCATTTCGACCCAGCGCTCTGCCCACTCGTTGCGCAGCGCAACGTACGTCGCTGGACTCATCTGCTGCCGGTTGTCGCGAAGCCAGCCAATGTAGCGTTCGACCGTCTTGCGCTGGCCGCCGACGATGCCGATGGAGCGTTCGACCGTCTTGCGCTGGCCGCCGACGATGCCGATGGAGCTGCGCTCGTAATCGAGCGTGGCGGCACCCACGTACCACCCGCGGTTGATCTCGCCGACGGCGTTGGTCACCGGTACACGGACATCCTCGAAGAACACTTCGTTGAAATGGTGGTGGTTCGCCATGTTGACGAGCGGACGCGTGCTCACGCCGGGCGCCTTCATGTCGATGAGGAGATAGGTGATGCCACGGTGCTTCGGGGCCTCGGGGTCCGTGCGAACGAGGCAGAACATCCAGTCGGACTGGTGCGCGCCGGAGGTCCAGATCTTCTGGCCGTTGATCACGAAGTCGTCGCCATCGCGAACGGCGCGAGTCTGGAGCGAGGCGAGGTCGGAGCCAGCACCCGGCTCACTATAGCCCTGGCACCAGACAACGCTGCCATCGAGGATGCGGCCGAGGTGCTCCTTCTTCTGCTCCTCTGTTCCGTAGGCGATAAGCGTGGGTCCGATGTGCGTCACGCCGAGGCCGCCGAGCGGCGGCGCACCGGCCTCAGCGAACTCCTGCGTCATGATGAACTGCTCGACCGGCGAGAGGCCCGCGCCGCCGTACTCCTTCGGCCAGTGGGGAGCGATCCAGCCGCGCTTCGAGAGCGACTTGCGCCAGGACTCGTACGCACGCGCCATCTCCGGGCCACCCTGGCCGCTATCTCGTCCGCCGAAGAGCGAGAATTCCTCGCCGCGCCTCGTCGCCTCGCGAAAGGGCTCAGGGAGCTCCGTTTCGAGCACGGTACGCACTTCGTTTCGCCATCGCTGTTGTTCCGGGGTATCTCGCCAGTCCACGTCGTGTCCTTTCGCGCGCGGCGCGCATCGGAGCGCGCCCGGAGAAGCCGGCAACCGGCCGGTTCAGGTCGCTAGAATTCGCTGGAACTGTACGTGTATTTGACTGACCGGTCAACCTGAATGGCGTATCGTTAACCGCCCTCCGGGAGCAGCGCCAGCCGCTCGACCCACGTGCGTTCGCTGCCGAGCGCGACGAGGTTTATCGACCGGGCGAGGTCGGGGCTGCCCGAGTAGAACGTGGGCACCGGGACCGAATCGAGGTGAACCGCCCGGTCCCAGTGGCCGAGCGCGATGTAATCGGCATCGACCGACTCGAGGTCGTCGTGGTGGAGGAGCCACGACCGGTGAAGGTCCTCGGGGCCGGTGACCCAGTGCCCGTGGGCGACGGCGATGTGGTGCCTGCGCAGGCGGGGCGATGGGTCGCGCAGGGGGTTCATGTCGCGATACTCGGCGTGTGCGCGACCCCACACCGAGAGGTCGTGGGCTTCGAGGTCGAGCGTGTCGTCGGAGGTGACGCCGAGGACGTGGACGTTCCGCGGCGCGGCAATCCCGCCTCGCCGGTAGACCGAATCGAGGCCGAGGCAGTCGTGGTTCCCGGGCAGGATGACGATGTCCATGGCTGCATCGCCGAAGACGCGCGTGACCGCGTCGAGCGTGCCAAGGGAGACGCGGTTGTGGTCGAAGATGTCGCCGGCGAGGACCAGGACGCGCGCTTCAGCCGCTTCGGCCGTCGCGATGACGCGCCGCAGCATACGGATGCCTCGCTCGCGGTCGTCGAGATGCAGGTCGGAGGTGTGAGCCACCCGAAGCATGCCGTTCGCGATCCCTCGCGGCGGGTGTTCCGATTCGGGCGCAGTGCTAGACGATGGCGTTGTTCGCGACGAGGCCGGCGAATTCATCGGGCGAGAGTCCGAGCCACTCAACAAATACTTCCCAATTATGTTCTCCGAGGAGTGGCGGGCGCTGAGGTTCGGGTTCCCAATCCTGGACGCGCCAGCCCAGTCCGCATACCCGACGATACCCGACTTCGGGGTGGTCGTGCGCGAAGAAGAAGTTGCGCTCGTCCAGGAGGGGATCCCTGGCGATGTCGTAGATGGTCTGCACGGGCCCGGCCGAGAGGCCGGCGGCCTGCAGCTTCGCGGCCGCCTCGGCCGGCGTCTGGTCACGTGTCCAGTCGGCTACCACTTCCGCAATTGCGGCTTCACGCAGCAGCCGTCCCTCCAGAGTGAGCAGTCCTTCCGAGCGCCACCATTCGGGGCCAGGGACGACGTCACGGAACACAAGCCAGTCGTCGTCAGTAAGCACGGCTATCGCGACCCAGGCATCGTCGCCTTGAGCGCGGAAGATGCCGTGGGGACTCGCGAAGCGATCGCGGTTGCCCCGTGGCCCGGGCGCGACTCCCGTGCAGCCGTACTCGACCATCGCTTCAGGGAGCTGGGCTGCCACGGCTTCGGCCATCGAATACTCCACCATCTGCCCGATGCCGTGGCGCTCTTTCGCCTCGATCGCCACCATGGCGCCGAAGAAGGCAGTGAGCCCCGAAAGGTGATCGGCCCACATGCCGCCAAGACTTCGCTGGGCCGGCCCGCCGTCCTGGCCGGTGATCGACGCGACTCCTGCGTAGGCCTGGAGCGGCGGCCCCCACGTGACGTAGCGCTTGTATGGCCCGCTTCGTCCCAGGCCCGACGACGTTACGAAGATGATGTCGGGGTTCACGGCGCGCATCTGGTCGTAGCCGAGGTTGAACTTTTCGAGCGCGCCGTAGGAGAAGTTCTCCACCACGATGTGGCTCCGGCGCACGATTTCGAGCGCGAGCTTCTGCGCCTCGGGGTTCGTCAGGTTGAGCGTGATGCTCTTCTTGCCCCGGTTATAGCTGTGGTTGTGGCCACTGCGCTCCTCGCCAGCAATCCCGTCAGCAAACGGCGGGATCCTGCGGGAAATGTCCATCCGCTGGCTGCTTTCGATTTTGATGACCTCGGCGCCGAGCGCGGCGAAGTGCTCGGTCGTGTATGGGCCGGCGATCACCCACGAGAAGTCGGCCACGCGAATGCCGGAAAGGGGAGCGGGTTTGCGGTGGGCGTTCTGCTCAGGCATCGGCGTTATCGCTCCAGGAGGTGCCGGGATCGTTTCGAGCCGGGGTCTCGCGCAGGTGGACGTTCGCCCCGGGAACCGCAACTGGCCCGTTGGCGCCCGGAACGGACGTCGGCCGGAAGAACTTACGGAACTGCTGCTGTGGGTCGCGCTGCAACTCGGCGACATCGTTCAGGGGAAACACCGGGACCCGCAGCGACTGCCCGAGCTCCAGGATTTCGTACCTGGTGTGCTGCGCGGTCCACTCGAGGAAGCCCGGTTCGAACTCCTCCCAGTTCGCCACACCGTCGGTGATGATTTCGAACTTCGGGTCGCGAGACCATTCTGGGTTGCCCATCATGGCCTTCATCCCTTCCCACTGGTGCTGTTCCGAAACCTGGAAGGCGAAGAACCCATCCTTGCAGGGCACGAGGCTCGAGAATGTGGTCCGCCGGGGAGGCTCCGCGAGGGGGCAGTTGTACAGCGCGAAGGCCGCC
>JBLNCO010000326.1:0-3107 GCA_050260715.1 Hyphomicrobiales bacterium
CCCGCCCTGCAGGTGGTGCCCCGGCACGCCTTCGTGGTAGGCGATGGACACCTCGCCCCACAGCGGGAAGCGTGTCTTGCCGAGCGTCGGGTACCAGGTGCGGCCCGGCCGGCTGAAGTCCTCCGAGGGGCGCGTGTAGTACATCGCGGCCGCCGTGCCCGGCGGGGCGATCATCGCCTCTACGCGCTTCACCGGTTCGGGGATGTCGAAGTGGCGCCCGTCGAGCTCCGCGATCGTCCGGTCCTGCAGATCCTGCATCCACTGGCGGAACGCATCCACGCCCTCGATCGCCCGTGCCGGGTCCGATTCGAGCAGCGCCTTCGCCTCCTCGACCGTCCCGCCCGGGAGGATCCGTTGCGCCGTCTGCTCCATGTCCGCCTCGATGCGGTGCAGCTCGTCCCATCCCCAGCGGTACGTCTCTTCCAGGTCGATCTCCGCCCCGAGCGAGTAGCGCGCCAACAGCGCGTACCGTTCGGGCCCCACCCCATCGCGCACCGGTGCCACCGGTGCGTACTCCTCGCGCAGGTACTGTGCGAATGCGCTGTACGCCTCGGTGGCCGGCCCAACCGCCGCGTCGAGCCGCGCCTGGAGTCCCGGGCCCACGATCCCCCGCGCGCCTTCCACGAGTGTCGCGAAGAATGGCCGCGCTTCCCGTTCGCCGGCCCATGTCGCCGCCTGCACCGATGCCTCGACGGCCTGGCGCCGGGCTGCCATCCGGCCGCGCGCACGCCCTTCCTCCAGGGCTTGCCGGAAGCTGGCGAGCGCTGTTGGCACGCGCTCCATCCGGGCAGCGATCACCTCCCAGTCGGCCGCCGTTTCCTTCGGCATGAGGTCGTACAC
Source organism: Hyphomicrobiales bacterium (assembly GCA_050260715.1). Lineage (GTDB taxonomy): Bacteria > Chloroflexota > Dehalococcoidia > Tepidiformales > Tepidiformaceae > JALOAP01. The sequence goes on from JBLNCO010000326.1 coordinate 841, forward strand.
CTGCCGGATGCTGCCCGCCGGCGACCCGATGATGCGCACGGCGCGCAGGTCCTCGCCGCTCTCGTGCAGGGCGAGGCCCGCCTCGAGCCGCTCGCGCATGAATGCCGTCGCCACCCGGTCCCGGTCGCCCTCTGCGGGTGTCGCCGCCAGTTCCGCCAGGGTCCGGCGCTGGAGCTCTGCACGCTGCGCCAGGCCCTCCGGGGAGTAGTCGGTGTACTCGGTGTCGAAGCCGCGGATGCCGATGCTCGTCGCGAACACGGGGTCGAGCCGTGCAAGCTCCTCTACATAACGGTCGGCCAGCTGGAAGACGGGACTGAGGGCCTGGTCGCTCATGACGCTCCTCGCGATGTGTTGGGCGCAGCCTAGCGGCACGCTTCGGCCGCCGCGAGCGCCGCGCTTGCCACGATGCTCGCACGCGCCCTATCCTCGTTGTGGATGGTACGTACTACCGAGCCTGCGTGAACCCCTTCGCTCCCGGGCGCCCGCTTCGCCGCGGCCCGGGCCGCCTCCTGTTCGGCGCCAGTTGACGCGCCACGTGGGGTTCTTCCCGTTGTCTGCGAAATACTCGTTCCGTTGCCGGCACTGCCGGCTCGATGTCCCGCTCGATGCGCCCGGCACGGCGCACCGCAACCACTGCCCGTCCTGCCTCTGGAGCCGCCACGTCGACGACGAGGTCCCGGGCGACCGCGCCTCGGACTGCCTCGCCTCGATGGAGCCGATCGCAATTTCGGTCCGCAAGAACGGCGAGTGGGTCATCATCCACCGCTGCCAGGGCTGCGGCGAACTGCGAAGCAACCGCACGGCTGGCGACGACAACCCGCTGTTACTCATGCAGCTCGCGGTGAAGCCGCTCGCCAATCCGCCGTTCCCGCTCTCGCTCCTGGCCCCGACGTGAACCCGCGGCCGGGGCGGTTCGCCGCTCCGGCCGCCTGCCTGTCCAGGCTCGCTACACCCCCGACTTCACCTTCTCGGCCAGCGCGCGCGTGAAGCCCACTGTGCTCGCGATGTCTTCCACGTCCGCCTCGCGGATCGCCTTCACCGAACCGAACTTCTTGAGCAGCGCCTTCTTCCGCTTCGGCCCGATGCCCGGGATGGTGTCGAGCGCGCTCTGCACAGAGCTCTTGCCGCGCACCTGCCGGTGGTACGTGATCGCGAAGCGGTGCGCCTCGTCGCGGATGCGCTGCACGAGGTACAGCGCCTCCGAGCCGCGCGGCAGCACGATCGGTTCGTCGTCGTCCGGCACGAACAGCTCCTCGAACCGCTTCGCCAGCCCGACGGTCGGGATGCTGTACACCCCCAGTTCGCGCATGACCGCCACCGCCGCGCCAAGCTGCCCCTTGCCCCCGTCGATGATGACCAGGTCCGGGAGCTCCCAGGCGTCGTCGCCGGGCCGCGGCCGTGATTCGCTGCCGGGGTCCGTGCCGTCGGCGTTGCCGTCGCCCGAGATCGCGGCGTCCTCGGTCCGCAGCGCCGAGCCCGCGCGCTTGAACCGCCGCCGCAGGATCTCCTGCATGGTCGCGAAGTCGTTCGCGCCTTCGACCGTCTTCACCCGGAACCGCCGGTACTGGCTCGTCGCCGGCTTACCATCGACGAACACCACCATGCTCGATACCGGGCTGCTGCCCTGGATGTTCGAGTTGTCGTAGCACTCGATGCGCCGCGGGATTTCCGGCAGCGAAAGCTCCTCCCGGAGCTGTTCGAGCGCCTGTTCGGTCTTCGTCTTGTCGGCGAGCCATTTCACGCGGCTCAGGTCGAGTGCCTCGCGCGCGTTTTCGTTCGCAAGCTGTACCATGTTCCGCTTCTCGCCCCGCTCCGGGACGCGGATCTCCACCTGCGCCTCGCGCTTCGCCGTCAGCATCTCCTCGATCGACCCGCGATCCTCCGGCTGCACCGGCACCGCCACCAGCTTCGGGATGTACTGCGCGCCTTCGTAGTACTGCTGCAGGAAGCTCCCAAGCACCGCGCCGTCCGATTCGCCGCTCGTCCCTTCGAGCATGAACGTATCGCGGCCGATCATCTGGGTGCCCCGCACGAAGAACACCTGCACGCACGCCTGGTCGCCGTCGCGCGCCAGGCCGAACACGTCCATATCCTCCTTGCGCACGGTCGCGATCATCTGCCGCTCGACCGTCCGCTCGACCGACCGGATCTGGTCGCGAATCATCGCCGCGCGCTCGTACTCCATCCGCTCGGCCGCGTCTTCCATCTGCTTGCGCAGCCGCCGGAGCACGTCGTCCGACTTCCCTTCGAGGAAGAGGATCACCTGC
>JBLNCO010000327.1:0-3007 GCA_050260715.1 Hyphomicrobiales bacterium
ACAGCCCCGCCGGCGAAAACCTCTACTTCACGCTCGTGCTGCGCGTCTCAAACGAGGCGCAGAAGCTCCTGCCCGTCGCCGTGCCGCTCGCCGTTTGCGAAGCCATCCAGCGCGACGCCCCGGACGCCGCCATCAAATGGCCGAACGACATCTGGCTCGGCGGCCGGAAGCTCTGCGGCATGCTCATCGACGCCGAATCCAGCCCCGAAGGCGCCGTTGCCTACCCGGGCATCGGCATCAACGTCAACGGCGACCCGACCCTGAACCCCGAACTCCGGGACATCGCCACCAGCCTCCGGCGCGAACTCGGCCGCGAAGTCGAGCGCGAAGAGCTCCTCGCCCGCATCTGCAACGCCCTCGAAGCTGCCCTCGAAACGCCGGAGCCCGCCCTCGTCCGCGAATACCGCGCCCGCTCGCTCGTCCTCGGGCAGAACGTTACGGTCATTCCCGCCAGCGGCGGCGGTTACGGCGCCCTCGCCGTCGGCATCGCCGCCGACGGCTCCCTCGTCGTCGAGCACCCCAACGGCTCCCGCGAAACCGTCACCGCGGCCGAAGTCTCCCTCCGGCCCGCCTGACCGGGCCTACGGGATCGCCGCGCCTTCCGCGCCGCCCAGCCACTCACCCGTCTCCGGGTCGATGAACTCCAGGCGATAGACTTGCGTGGCCGCAGACCGCATGGCGTTGACCCGGTTCGTCACGCCCTCCTGGAGCTTCGCCGACTCTTCCGCCGTGAGCGGGCGATTGAGGTCACCGTCCGGGCGAATGCTCCGCAGTTCTTCCTGAAGGAAGGCGCCACCACTTAATGCAGGCCCGTCGGGTAAGGTCATCGACACCGCCCACACCAGCCGGCCTTTAGCATCCGAGCCGTTCGCCGTGTCGGAAAACGCCCGGACTAACTCCACTTCGAGCACGTCCGCGCCGGGCTGCTGCTGTCGCGCTTCCTCCGCAGCCTGCTCGCGACCTATTCTCGGCGTGAAACCATCCGCTCGTTCCAATCGGGCGCCGGTTGCCTGGTACTGCGCGCACGAGACCGTCGCCAGCGGCCAGTCCACCTCGTCGCAGCCGTTTGCCGTCTGGGCGCCGCCAATTCCCGATAGCGGGACGGCAAGAACCGCTACTGCCGTGATCGTCGCGGCTCCCAACACTAACCAGCGCCGCTTCCGTTGCATAGTAACCCAACCCTCCTAAATGCCTGGTCCCTTATGAAGCACATGCGGTGTCCCAAATGTAGAACTGCTTTCCGGTGTAGTATGCGAGGTTTCCGGCTGCGGGGTCGAGGCCGTATAACGAGCTCGTTCTGAACGTGACAAGCCAGCCGTCCTGCCATGCTCCATAGTAAACGTGCGCGTCCCAATGGCCAGCCGTCGAAGAATAGCCTCGTGGCATTTGGTCTGCTAGATTATGCGTCTCCCCGAACACCTGTACATCGTGTGGAGTGAAGTATGCAACGGGATTGTACCCTCCGCTCACCCCATCTGGAATCCACTGTGATCCATCAACTTGGAACGTGAACCGCCCAGGCACATAGCCATACAGCACAGTGAAGTAGGGTGCCCCAGTTGCGGGAGCTGCCTTGTACTTCGTTTCCCAAGCCGTACCGCTAGCATTCGTAGTTACTTGCGAAAAGACCCTTGGGGAGCTGTTCTTCCTGTACTCCCAACCAATTTGGGCCCAGCCTGTTTGATCGTCGTTGAGCATTACCCAGTCGGTTACCTCAATCTGGCTGGTGCTGTAAACGTACGGAGGTGTCTTGCCAATCTGGGCATAAACACCGCCGACGGCACCTGAGAACCCGGTGTTCCAAGCGCCGGCATGGCTGTAGACAGAGGTCGGCGACCGTGGCGCAACAGTGCAAGCCGCTCCCGCCGGTCTCGATGTTTCCAGAAGCGATCCCACTCCCGCGGTGACGCAGACCAACAACAGGCCGACCGCTGAAACGAAAAGGCGATTAGACATCCTCAGTCGCTCCTTCTCTCGAGGGGGTGGTCGCGCCTCCCACCTAACTATGCATTCAATCGATATTTTCTTCGATGGCGATACTAAAATTGCAAGTAAGGAATCGTCAAGTACCTATTTTGGCGACCGGGCGGCAATCCCGGGTTTAGCTCCCGTTGCCCGCTATCCCCGCCCCAGCGCCTCCGCAAGACCCGGCCCGTTCGCCGCGCGCACCACGAGTTCCGGCGTCCCGTGCCACTTCGCGCACCGCCTCAGCGTGTCCTTCAGCTCCGTCACCAGCTCGTGGGTAACGCTCACCCAGGGCTCCAGGTGCACCGACTTCACTTCGAACACGCCGAGCTTCCGGTGCGCCTTCGGGTCCAGCCTGCCCACCAGCTGCCCGTCATGGAGGATGGGCAGCGTGAAGTACCCGTACACCCGCTTCGGGGCTGGCGTGTAGCACTCAATCTTGTAGTCGAACCCGAATAGCTCGAACGCCCGCGCCCGGTCCCACGTCACCGGGTCGAACGGCGACAGCACCTCTGTCCGCGAATGTTCGTAACCGGCTTCCCGTACCGCCTCCAGCAGGGCGCTGTTGTCCGGGTGAACGACCCCCGGTTCCGGCCACCCCTCGACCTCCACCTCGAGCAGCTCGCCGTCCTTCACCAGTTCCGCCGTGGCTTTCAGGGCGACCGTCCGAAGCTCGTAGTGGAAGAGATAGCCCGGGACCCATGCCCGGCGCGCTATCCCCATCGCGCGCACGCTTTCCCGCGCGAGCGCTCGGTTCGCCTCGTCGAGCGTCGGCAGGTTCTCGTCGGCGCCCGGGCGCACCCGCTCGCGCAGGTCGTACACCCGCTGGAAGTTCCGTCGCCGCGCGACCATCAGCTCGCCCGCCGAGAACAGCAGCTCGAGGACCAGCTTCTCGTCCTTCCAGTCCCACCAGCCGCCGCCCTTCTGCCCTTCGGTCCGTTCGAAGTCGGACGATCGCACCGGTCCGCCCTCCGCGATGCGCGCCAGCATCGCGTCCGCCATCTCTTGCCGCGTGGCCAACCCCTTCCGCACCTGCTGCAAC
>JBLNCO010000328.1:0-5220 GCA_050260715.1 Hyphomicrobiales bacterium
CCTACGAGTGCGGCCTCCGCACCGAAGGCCCCAGCCTCGTCCAGTTCAACTTCCGCTTCTATTACATCGCGCTGCTCTTCGTCCTCTTCGACGTCGAGATCGTGTTCCTCTTCCCCTGGGCGCTCGTCTTCGACGACATCGGCTGGGCAGCCTATGGCAAGGGCCTGCTCTTCATCACCACCTTCGTCGTCGGCGGTATCTACGCCTGGCGGAAGCGCGCGCTGGAGTGGCGCTAATGGGTACCAGGTACTGGACTGGTGAGGAGCTCGCGGCCGCCGCTGAACGGCTCGTCCCCGGCTCTGTCGCCCGTTTCGAAGCCGGCTGCTGCTACCTCAAGCCGGAACACCTCGTCGAGACCATGTCCGCCCTGCGCACGGACCCTGAAACCGACTTCGTCTACCTCGCGAACCTCTGCGGCGCCGACTACTGGGACCGCCTGGAGGTCGTCTACCACCTGCACTCCCTCGTGAAGAACCACATGGGCACATTCAAGTGCGAGACCTACGATCGTGAGAACCCGGTCATCCCGAGCGTGTTCCCCGTCTGGTTCGGCGCCTGGATGCAGGAGGCGGAAGCCTACGACATGTTCGGGATCAACTTCGAAGGCAACCCCCGGCAATACCGCATCCTCCTCTGGGAGGGCTTCCCGGGCTGGCCCCTCCGCAAGGACTGGCTCTCCATGCCGGGCGGGTTGCAGCCCGGCCTCAACGAGTTCGCAGGCGTCGCTCGCCGCCAGGAACCCCCGGTGAAGGCCTTCGAATGACCAGTCCAATTAAGAGCGAACCGTTCGTCATCAACATCGGGCCTCAGCACCCCTCGACTCACGGCGTCTTCCGCGTCAAGGCCACCGTCGATGGCGAAAAGGTCATCGACGCCGAGATGGTCATGGGCTACCTCCATCGCTCGATGGAGAAGCTCGCCGAAGAGCGCACCTACACGCAGAACATCCCCTTCACCGACCGCACCGACTACCTGAGCTCGATGTCGAACAACCTCGGCTATGTGCTCGCCGTCGAAAAGCTCGCCGGGATCGAAGTGCCAGAGCGTGGCAACGCTATCCGCGTGATCATGGCCGAATTCCAGCGCCTCGCGAGCCACTGCATGGCCGTCGGCGCCTTCACGAACGACACCGGCGCCTGGCAGACGCCCGTCATGTGGTGCTTCCGCGAACGCGAGAAGATCCTCGACCTGTTCGAAATGACCTCCGGCGCCCGCTTGACCTGCAACTACATGCGCATCGGCGGCGTCGCCTTCGACCTCCCGAAGGAGTTCGAGCCCGCCGCACGCAAGCTCGTCAAGACGCTTCCCGGCTTCCTCGACGAGATGGAGGCGCTGCTGGTCGAAAACGAAATCTTCCTCGCGCGCACCCGGGGCGTCGGCGTCCTCACCCCCGAGACGGCGATCAACGCCAGCCTCGCGGGCCCCATGCTCCGCGGCAGCGGCATCGCCTGGGACATCCGCAAGGCCGATCCCTACTGCGGCTACGAGAAGTACGACTTCGACATCCCCATCGGCTACCAGGGCGATAGCTACGACCGCTTCATCGTGCGGCTCGAAGAGATGCGCCAGAGCGTCCGCATCATCGAGCAGGCTCTCGATGGCCTGCCAGGTGGGCCGCATAGCACGCAGGTCCCGCTCGCCCTCCGCCCGCCAAAGGGCGAAGCCTACGCCCGCGTCGAAGGGCCGCGCGGCGAGCTCGGGTACTACGTCGTCAGCGACGAAGGGCCATCGCCGTTCCGGTTCCACATCCGGCCGCCGTCCTTCATCAACCTGAGCGCCCTGCGCGAGATGACCATCGGCGGCAGCGTCGCCGACGCCATCGTCGTCCTGGGCTCCATCGATATCGTCGTCGGGGAGATCGACCGCTAATGCCGCTGCCAGTCCTCGCCACCGACCACTGGTACGACTTCCGCGACCTCGCAAACATCTCCGACGCGATCCTCGACGGACTCGACAAGATCGCCCCGCACGGCGTCGTGTACGTGGCCGCAGCGCTCATCGGGTTCGTTGCGAGCTTCCTCATCTTCGTGCTGCCGTCGCAGCTCTTCGTGGGCGTGCTCGGCGAACGCAAGATCATCGGCCGCATGCAGTCGCGCTACGGCCCGAACCGCGTCGGCCCCTTCGGCGTCCTCCAGCCCATCGCCGACGCCATAAAGCTGCTCACGAAGGAAGCGCTCACGCCGCGCGGCGCCGATCGCCCGGTTATGTACCTGGCGCCGATCGTCTTCGTGATGCCGGCGGTCCTCATGTGGGCGGTCATCCCGTTCGGCCCGAACATGGTGTTCGCCGACCTCCCGGTCTCGCTGGTCTACTTCCTCGCGGTGTCGGCGCTCCCCGTGCTCGCGTCGTTCATGGCGGGCTGGAGCCACAACAACAAGTACAGCCTCTTCGGCTCGATGCGCATCGTGGCCATGAGCATCAGCTACGAAGTGCCCCTCGTCCTCTCGCTGCTCGGCGTCGTCGTCCTCACCCGGACGCTCTCCCTGCAGGACATGGTGCTCTGGCAGCGGCACTTCGACATCTGGGTCATCGCGCTCCAGCCTGCGGCGTTCGCCATCTACTTCATCGCCGTCAGCGCCGAACTGAACCGCACCCCGACCGACATCGCCGAAGCCGAATCCGAGATCGTCGCCGGGTACCTCACCGAGTACTCCGGCATGAAGTGGGGCCTCTTCTACGGCATGGACATCGGCTACGCGCTCGGCGCTTCCGCCTTTGCCGCGACCGTCTTCCTCGGCGGCTGGTCGTTCTTCGGCCTCGATAAGTGGGTGCCGCCCTGGATGATCTTCATCGCCAAGGTCTGGCTCTTCTACTTCCTCTTCATCTGGACGCGCGGCACGCTCCCGCGCCTGCGCATCGACCAGCTGATGTCGTTCGCTTGGAAGTTCATGCTGCCGGTCGCGCTCGTGAACCTGCTCGTCGTCTCCACCGAGCGCATCATCTGGACCGACGCCTTCGACGGCGACAAGGGCTGGGTCTACCCCTTCGCCATCCTGAATATCGCCCTCTCGGTGTTCCTCGTGTTCGCGTGGTCGCGCTTGCTGGGGTATCGTCCGGAACGGGTGCCGACCAGGCCGCGCCTGGTGAAGGAAGCGGGCGGCTACGTCCCGGTGCCCGCGCGCGGGGAGGGGCGCTAAGTGGACGGAGTCGGACCGAGCATCGCCTTCTGGGTTCTCGCGGCGCTCACGCTCATCGCCGCCGGCGGCGTGATGGTCAGCCGCAACCTGCTGCACGCCGTGCTCTTCCTCATCCTTTCGTTCATCGGCATCGCCGGGTTCTTCGTCCTGCTTTCGGCGCAGTTCCTGGCCATGGCGCAGGTCGTCATCTACGTCGGCGCCATCGCTGTGCTGCTGCTCTTCGCGATCCTGCTGACGCCCCGCGCCGGCCGCGATAACGGCGAAACCCGCTTCTTCGCGCCGGCGGTGCTGCTTGCGATTTGCCTGGCCGCCGTGTTCATCTTCGTTGCCTACGACACCGACTGGGAGACCGTGGACGAGTCGCCCGATGTCGCCGTCCAGACGCTCGGCGATGCGCTCGTCGGCACCTGGGTGCTGCCGTTCGAGATCGCGTCGGTGCTGCTCACTGCCGCGCTCGTCGGCGCCATCATGCTCGTCCGCACACCCGAGGAAGAGGCGGAGGACGCACTCGCATGAGCGTTGGCATCGAACACTTCCTCGTCGTCGGGGCGCTGCTCTTCTGCCTCGGCCTCGCCGTTGCCCTCAGCAAGCGCAACGCAATCGGCGTACTCATGGGCGTCGAGCTCATGCTCAACGCCGTCAACCTCACGCTCCTCACCTTCTCGCGCTTCACGGTGAGCGACCGGCCGGTCACCGGCCAGACGTTCGTCGTCTTCGTCGTCACCGTTGCCGCCGCCGAAGCGGCGGTCGCCCTCGCCCTCGCCGTCTCCGTGTATCGCAACCGCGACACCGTCGACGTCGACCAGATCAACCTCTTGAAGTCGTAGCCATGTGGGTTGAATTCATGACCGTCCGCAACGGCTTCGTGGCCGAAACCTGGCGCGAACTCTTCGCCGCCGAGGGCCTTTCGATCCGCGTCATCCCGCCCGTGGGCAAGGGCGAAAAGGCGTCGATGCGCGACCCCCGCACGCTCTACGTGCCCACCGGCAAGGCGCACGTCGCCCGAGAAATCCTGAGGAAGATCTAGCCAATGCTGTTCCTCGCCGCCGAAACCGCGTCGTCCCCGACGATCTCCGAGGGTGTGCTCTGGGCCATCCTCGCGTCGCCGCTCGTCGCCTGGGTGCTCCTCGTGCTCTCCGCGCGCAAGCTGCCGCAGATCGCCGGCTGGCTCGCCGCGCTCGGTGTCGGCGTCGCGATGGTCCTCTCGTTCGTCACGCTCTTCAACGTCATCGACGCCGATGGCGGCATCGCCCAGTACACCCACGAGTGGTACACCGCCGGCGCCCTCACCGTGAACCTCGGCGTCCGCATCGACGGCCTGACTGCCGTGATGCTCGTGGTCGTGACCACCGTCTCCTTCCTCGTGCAGGTCTACTCGACCGGCTACATGGACGGCGACCCCGGGTTCGGCCGCTACTTCGCCCACATGGCCCTGTTCACCACGTCGATGCTCGGCCTGGTGCTCGCCGACAACCTGTTCATGATCTTCATCTTCTGGGAGCTCGTCGGCCTTTCGAGCTACCTCCTCATCGGCTTCTGGTTCCACCGGCCGAGCGCGGCCGCCGCCGCCAAGAAGGCGTTCATCATGACCCGCATCGGCGACCTCGGCCTGCTCGCCGCGATGCTCCTCATCTGGACGCGCACGGGCACCTTCGACATCGCCCAGATCCAGGCGATCGCCGCCGATGGCGAAGTCCCGCAATGGGTCATCACGTGGTTCGCGCTCGGTATCTTCGCCGGCGCGGTTGGCAAGTCCGCGCAGTTCCCGCTGAACACCTGGCTCCCGGATGCGATGGAGGGCCCGACCCCCGTTTCCGCCCTCATCCACGCCGCCACGATGGTCGCCGCGGGCGTTTACCTCGTCGCGCGCTTCTTCCCGGTGTTCGAAGCCTCCGACGATGCCGCCAACACCGTCGCCTGGATCGGCGCCATCACCGCCGTCATCGGCGGCACCATCGCCCTCGTCCAGACCGACTTCAAGCGCGTGCTCGCCTACTCGACCGTCTCGCAGCTCGGCTACATGATGCTGTCGCTCGGCGTCTTCGGGTACGTGGCGGCCATCTTCCACCTGTTCACGCACGCG